>JANOTW010000095.1:0-6191 GCA_031416575.1 Ferruginibacter sp. | reverse complement strand
TGTATATACCGATGATGATACCCCCTCGTACCGATGATGGTAACCCCCTCTTAGAGGAACCAATAAATGAAAGAGCTTTTTGTGGATGATGAAGATACGTTTTAGGGTTTTATACTGTCTGTTTTTTCTTTCTTCGGGATTCACCTTGCAATTCCAGTCGGTGACATTTGGCTGTCATTCTGTCCATAATGGCATCGGCCAGTGTTGGTTCATCCAGGTATTCATACCAATTTGCAACCGGTAATTGTGAAGTAACAATCAGCGATTTTTTTGCATACCTGTCTTCCATGATTTGCAGTATAGCGAGCTTCATATTTTTGTTGAGCGCCTGGAGCCCAAAATCGTCTAAAATAATCAGGGGTATTTTTTCGAGGTTGTTTAAAAACTTCAGATAACTTCCTTCGGTTTTAGCCATGGATATAGCCTCAATCAATCGGTTCATGTTATAGTAGCGTGTTTTAATACCCAACAGACAGGCCTGGTACCCCAGGGCGCAGGCAACATAGCTTTTCCCGCAGCCTGTGGCCCCGGTAATGAGTATATTTTCTCCCTGCTGAACAAAGGTACCTTCGAGCAGCAGGCCCCATTGTCCTTTGCTCAGATTACGGGCAGCGGTGCATTCTATACTTTCAGGTATTGCATGGAAGCGCAGTTTAGCAGCATGTAACAAAGTAATTAACCGGGCATTACTTCTGTATAATTTTTCGGCCTGCATCAAATGAGCAATCAGTTCATGTCCTTCCAGTTGATGATTGATGGATAACTCCAGTTGTGATTGATACGAATGTAACATACCGGTTAGTTTTAATTCCCTCATTTGCTGGAGTGTTTGTGTTGTGTTCATTGTTGTTTGATTTTATTGTATGATAAAAAAAATAGTATGCTTTTTTATGTTCTGATCCTTGATTGATTCGCCCGCGGTAATTGGGGCGTATTTTGAGCAGATGATTTGACGAAGGGTTTAACCGTTAAATGCTGTAACAAAAATCATCTGCTCAAAATATGCAAGCCCGCGGCAGCGTAGCAGTAAATCAATCCTGCATTATTGATAATGCCCGGATCCCCGGATGTTTCCATGCCCCGGTATTTTACTGTCATCTTCATCAAACAGCAGTGGTTGTTTATCAAGGCCTTTGGCCAGTATGTTGGTGATCAATTTTAGTGTAGGCCTGGTAACATTGCCCGCCCTTTGGCAAGCCGCTTCCAGTCTTTGTTTGCCATATTTATTTTGTAACAGGATCATGGCATTGCAGGCCTTAAAATTTTGTTCAGGATAAAAGCTACTGTGGATAATGCGATCAGCCGCCTGGCGGGTATATGCGCCTACCCACCCGGCTTTTTTTAATAGCTCCTCAATGGTCCACCCCCGCGATGCAACCATGTGCTGATGGTTCTCGGGCATATGCTCATGTATGCGGTTATACTTAGGCTCTGTACTGCTTCTGACATGGAAGGATATACGCTCATAATTATAATACACTTCCACAGTCCTTTGATTAAAGTAAGCCCATACTTTGCGGCCAACATGTTCGTATGGAACAGAATAATAATGCAGGTTATCGGGTAACTGTACAAAATAGTTTTGCTGAACGGTGACTGGCTTGCATTTTTTGAGCAGGTAAGGTGTTTCGGGAAGTAATTTAAGTACCTGCTGCTCCTCACGTACAAATATATCCCTGCGGCTTTCACTGCTTGCTTTATAGGGTTTGAGGTTAAGTATATCCAGCCACCTGCGGATATGGCGGTTAAGCTCTTCGAGGCTGCCCGGTACTTCTTTGCGCAATGGTGCGTAGATATTTGCATAGATAATATTTACAGCCTTTTCCACCATTGCCTTATCCGTGGGTTTTGCCGGCCGTGTGGCACTAAAAGTAGTGTTATAGTGATCGGAGAGTTGATGACATATCTCCGTAAATACAGGCTCATACTTATCTGATTTGGTTACGGCTGTTTTTAAATTATCACAAAGAATGGTTTTGGTAAGTCCGCCAATGTACTTTACCATTTCATTGATACAACAGGCAAAATCTCCAATTTTTTGTGACAGTACTGCTATGCAAAAAATAAAACCACTATAGGGCAATACTGCTACAAATACCTGGCAGTTTATTACTTCTCCTGTTTGTTTGTTTACATATGAAAGTTGCTTACCCGCAAAATCTATCTGCGTAAACTCTCCCGGTTCATACTCCCAGTGAAAGGCCGGGTCTGTGTTTTTCAGATACTTCATAAACAGGTTGCAATACTGGCTATACTGATAACCATCCGGATATTGTTCAAAATATTCTATCCACAGGATCTGCTTATTGACACCTGTCTTATGTCGTTCCTTTTTTGCATATTCAAAATGCTTCACCAGGTCTTCACAGCGCTTCCCTGGAACGGGCGCTGTATCGCTGTTATAAATGATAGCCGCCAGTTCCCTGTCAGGCACAATAGCTGCTTGTTTGCCCTCAGTTTGCTGCGGCAACCCTTCCATCAGACGAAGGTATTTTTTTACCGTTTTACGGGTGATTCCAACGCGGCGTACAATTTCTTTTATTGCTACACCATCGTTTTTTAATTGTTGTACTTGTTTTGCATGATTCATATCAATTGATTTTTGAGCCATTAATTCCCTATTTAAACTTGTTAAAAAAGGAATAAAATGAACACAAAAAGCCCAAAGGTTACTCTAAAGAGGGGGTACCATGCGTCGGAATGACAGTTGTAATTTTCGAATCCACGCAAAAAAGGAGCTAAATTTTTATAGCCAATTACTATATAAGCCGGTAATTATCATGCAAAAAATATCTGCTAAGGGGTGGGGTTACCATGATCGGTACGGGGGGTTACCATAAATCGGTACGGGGGGTTACCATGGATCGGTATGCACACGCTAGTTGCCTTTTCTATTTTTAACAGGCAAAAGCAAGAACTCTTTATTGCTAGTGCCTCCAATGAGAATGGATTAAGCATTTACATTCCTAACAGCTACCTTGAGGTTCTTATAGGAAAGATCATTCAAACAAATGAAGCGCAAATTTTCGACACTGCTGCTTACACATTTTACGATGTAAAACATCAAGCCAGTACAGCAACAGCCAATAATAAGGATTTTGTGCTCACGATTATCAACAAAGAATATCAAAAAAGAAGATTGCGGAATGCACTAAGCAACACCGCTGTCCCCTTTGATTCTTCGTTTATTATCAAACGTAGTATACGGCTGGCCTATAAAGACAATATAGTTACAGTACAAACTAATGGCATGAACAGTAATTCGATTAGTCTTTTCAATACTTCTTTAAAAAATTTTGCTGTTGATTATCTTGACAAACAAAACCCTTATCATACAGAAGGAAGTCCTACAATTTTCTTTAACTCTAAGTCAATAGGTATAACTTTTTTGAAATCTAGTGCTGAATTTAAAACCTTATGCGAAAATTTGGATAACCAATCTCAATATCAAAATATAGGCTTTTCGGCAGTTTTTTCTTTCGATTATATAAGTTCTTATGTTAAGGATAAAAACATTCATTTACAAGCACCAAGTAGTTTTTCTGCAGACTTGTTTGTACAGGACCTGATTTTTTCAAAGGTTAACGAAAATATCATGAAACTTCAATTTTCATTGAATAGTAGTAGTACTGCTTTTTTATCGGCCATATTAAAAGTGGATGCAGATGTGGACAAGAGTACTAATAGCATCATGCAATTATCCAATTACCAATATGATGGTACTACTCTTTCATCGTTTCAAAAAAAACAAATGGAAAGTACTATTGCAAAAGTTAAGGAACAAGCAGCACAGGGATTAACCGGAAAGCCTCTTTCTGCGCAAATGAGAAGCATACAAATTCGGTTTTCCGCAGGAGCTAGGCTTTTTATCACGACTGCAGCAAATGATGGTTTCTTTAGATACCAACCGAACCATCTTATCACCACAATCAATTTGTTCTAAAAAAAGAGATTATGTACAGATTACTTCTTTTTCTTTGCATCGTAATAGCAGGATGCGGTACCCCAAGTCAATTTATTACTTCTTGCACAAAGCCAGCCATCGATTTTACTTGGTTTAGGGCTAAAAACCTAGATCAGGCAAAAATTTACATGAAATATACTGCTACTTCTTCCGGTAACATCATTGCTAACGTTTCTGGAATGAAATTGGATTCTATAATGCCTGGTCAAACCGACTCTTTTGAGCTAAGGAGTGATAATGATAACTTCAACCACTATTATTTTTATACTGATCGAAATGCTTCCCAAGAAATTGGAAAACTCATTTTGAAAAACACAAATCCGACAAACTTTGGAATACCTATTGTCAATCTCAAGAACACGGGAAGTTTTACTTCAAGCGAAAGTCATTTGAATGTGAGCACATTAATTTACAACCGTTCTTACTGTGTGAGGTATATTCAAGTTTTTGACTGGCAACGATGGCTATTTAACTACCCTAGCCCCGGCCCTTCCGAATCGGCTGCGATATCACCCATCAACTGTACAGAAGTTGTTATACTGTCTACCGTATTGCCAACAGATAAATTTCAACACTTGTATTTTTATAACAATTCTAGGGATTGTAATGCACCAATCACATCAGAAGATGGCAGGATCATTTACCGAAATACCAAATCAGCAAAAATAAATATTCCAAAAATCTTTGTCTTGGATTAATGAAGATCATATATTTTATAATTGCTATTTTGAGCTTTGAGTCTTCTTTTGGACAAGTTAGCGAAGATATACAGCCTATTAACCCTTATTATTTAAGGGTGCAATATGCTCTATTGCCAGAACCTGAAAATAACCGAAATGGAATTATTTTTTATACATGCGATACAAATTATATTAATGCCTTTGTACGTGATTTAGTGCAATCTGTTTTCGAAAAGACCAAGGATGATTATTCCTTTAATAAATTTAAAAAGAATAAATTCCGATTTTCCTTTTACAGGTATGTTTTGCAGGAAATCCGCTACGGGTCTCAAAATAATTTCCTTGAATTTACAGATACGGTTATACTCAAAGTTGTGGCTGATAAATTTAAGCGTAAATGGAGTTGGAAGCAGTTAAAATTCAAACCTGAATATGTAGCAGTTGATACAATTTATAGTGGTACTATTTCTACAACAATGTTCTTTGATACGTCAAAAAGTCTTCTACGCCATTTAGTCTTTACGAATCCAAAAATTTCTTTGCTGCAAAAAGGCCAAGTGGCTTATATAAATGAACTTAGCTGCAATGAATTACCAGCAGTTTTACAGGGAATCCCCATCAATTTCGATGATTACATTGTGAGAGCCAATCGTTTGTTTAATTCAATAAATAACCAACATGTTTATATCAAGTTTGAAAAAGCATTTAAGTCTGTTTTATTTTATTTTCCATTTTAGTAAAGGGACACAAAATAGATTCAAACCTTTTATTTTGCTTGCTTTAATATTTGGAACATTCAGTAATGGATACAGTCAGATTCTTCCATTCCGTTATCAGAATGCAGGCGCATTCAGTAATCTAATTTATGATACAGCTCACTTGATTATTTCTCCAGAAGCGGGATCAAGAGAGGGATACTTTGTTGTAAGGCTATATAAAGATCTATTGAATGCACGTGTAGAAAAAATGCTTGTTGATACGTTTGAACATCCTTTGCGCAGTAAGGTCGGTTTGCGGTTGAATGATGCCTTATATAACGTCCATTCACTTACCCATTCTGTTAAAAGAAATAAAATCCTTTCTTATCAGTTCATTGATAGTCTTCGTTTTAATATGGCTGGTGGTGTAGCCAAACCTGCAGATACATTTATAGATATGGATATTGAATTGCTAAAGGATACAACTCACTCTACTACTCTTTACATGAACATTCGGATTAATGGTGAAATCAATTATTTCGAAAAAGTAAGGCCGACGACAAGGCAAAAAGACGGAAGAATTAACCTTGGTTTAGAATATATAAAACACCCCGTTCAAAAACTCATTCAAAAGCAATTTAGCATAGATGAAGTTATGTTGGAAAATATTATCCAATCAACTAGTAAAATACGAATTAATGAAGATGATCAGTTTTACTATCTCTATTTTGTATTAGTGAGGTAATTAGGAGCTCAGAACCAAACGATCTGAAACGGTAACTTCTGATAATTTCTTGTCAATTTGTGACGATGATTGAAAAAAGGCGAACGCACAACATTGGTATTGCC
>JANOTW010000094.1:0-3978 GCA_031416575.1 Ferruginibacter sp. | reverse complement strand
AATTAAATTTGCTGGTCCTGGTAAGCTTTGATTGATTTTTTGATACTGCGGTGTTTTTTTATCAATGCCAAAGCTGCTTTATTGGTGATACCCAATTCCTGTGTTAGCATAATGACCGCCCGGTTCCATAATTTATTATTCGACAGTTGCATCTCGATCATTTTGTTTCCTTTTACTTTACCCAATTGTATCATCAGGGTGGTGGAGATCATATTGAGCGCCATTTTTTGGGCGGTGCCGGCTTTCATTCTTGTACTGCCGGTTACAAATTCGGGGCCTGTTACAAGTTCCACCGGGTATTGAGCGGCTTTGGCGATATTGCTTTCCGCATTACATACGATGCACCCGGTATCAATACCTCTTTCTTTTGCTGCAAGGATTCCGCCAAGCACATAGGGTGTTTCACCGGATGCGGCAATGCCCACCAGGAAATCCTTATCGGTGATGTGATGGGCCGTAAGCGCTTCCCACGCCTGGCTGATATCATCTTCCGCGTATTCCACGGCATTCCTGATTGCGTTATCGCCACCTGCGATAATGCCTATTACTATATTTTGACTTACGCCATAAGTGGGAGGTATCTCGGAAGCATCCAATACACCCAGCCTGCCACTGGTGCCTGCGCCAATGTAAAACAATCTTCCTCCTGCCTTCATTTTGGGTACTGCCGCAAGGATGAGTTTCTCTATTTGTGGCAGCGCTTCTTTTACTATCTGTGCCACACTTTGATCTTCCTTATTTATATTATTGATCAGTTGCTTTACTGTTTTTGTTTCTAATTGATCATAGTGGGAAGGCGATTCCGTATTTTTTCTTTGGGTCATAATGCATAAGTTTTAATCATCGTGATCAATTGGTTTTTTTAAAGAGGAAAATATCTTACTATAATTATACTGCGCAACGGGTAAATCAGTGAAATTTGGATTTGTATTTTGTAATTCAATTGCTACAATCATATCATCCCTACGGGATTTTAAAGCCCGTTAGCCAACGGGCTGACATGTTTGTAGAAATATAAAATGGGATTAGGTGAATTACTCGCAAAGACCCTGTGGTACTTACTTTCACTTTTGAATTCGTTGCTTTTGCCTCCCTCCCGATGGCAATCGGGACGTAACTCTGCAACGCCGCTGCTTTTGCTTCTTTCAAAAAATAAGCTTCGCATTTTTTGAATACCGGCAAGCCGGTACCGAACCAAAAGAGGCGGCTTATGCAGTTACTGATTTTAACTCGTACCAAAATTCAAAGATCAAAATGATACTGGTACCACCTTTGCGAATAAAACAGCTAATCCAATATAAAAAGTATAAAGAAATTTTAAATCCGCTGCGGCGGAGTAATATTATCCCTTAACTAAATGACATTGCACTAAAGGGGCAAAAATTGTTAATTTACAACGCAATTAAAGTTCCCCAATGGTATTCAGTACAAGAGGGCGATGCAACGATGAACCACATTGCTTCTCTGCCTGGACAAAAAATCTTATTCACGTTTTTACCCGTTGTGCAGTGTAGTTCCCGACTTGTATTTAATAAACTGCATAATATAAAGCTTATCCCGGAAAGCTTATTTTCCCCATGCTTACAAAAGGAACATCCCTGCTTCCATTCCCGATCCGGACTTCACCTCCTGCCACACATTCGTTGGCCAACACGGCAAACAAAACGGCTTCTTTAGCATCCGGGTTAATTCCTAAACTATGGGTGGTTTTAAAAGTATAACCTGGTAATTGTTCCCGGATATTTTTCATCAGCAATGGGTTGTGCATTCCTCCCCCGCTGGTATAAATCACAACTTCGCTTAATTCCGCCGAACATCTTTGTATCGCATTGGCAATGGTATCCGCTGAAAACCGGTTTAATGTCGCCATCATATCCTGGTTCGATACCGGTCCGGTGCCTGCCTTAACCCTTGCGTTTTCCAAATAGTGAGCGTTAAATAATTCGGGGCCTGTAGTTTTAGGAAACCCTTTATGGAAAAAATCATTATCCTTCAAGCTGGCCAGCAATGTTTCATTGATCTTACCTTCACTTGCCACTGTGGCTTGCCCATCAAAATATTTACCGCTATAATGCAATTGTATAAACGCATCCATCAGTGTATTGCCGGTACCGGTATCGGTACTAAAAACTTTGCTTCCATCCAGGTCGCCGGGCAGGTAAGTAAAATTGGCGATGCCGCCAATATTCAGCATGATCCGGTTCTCACCTTTTTCGCTAAAGATCAAATAATCGCCATACACCGCCAGGGGAGCGCCTTCGCCACCGGCGGCAATATGTTTTTGCCTGAAATCGCTGATGGTGATAATGCCCGTTTTAACGGCTAAATGATCGCCGTCACCTATTTGTAAAGTTGCGTTTGAAAATTTATCAAGGCCATGCAAATGCTTTGGTGCATGATAAATCGTTTGTCCATGACTGGCAATAAGATCAATGGAAGCGGGATCAATCCGCCATTTTTTTAAACAATCATTTACGATGGCTGCATGTTGCCCGGCTATCCATCCATTCAACAAACAAACTTTTTGCAGATCAACTTCACGTTTTGAAAATACCGATTTTATTTCCTGCCTGTAATCATCATTATAAGTAACCGTTTCAAATTGAAGAATTTCAACCTGGGAGTTGGTTCCCGATCCGAGGCATTTACAAAGAGCTACATCCAGGCCATCTACGGAAGTACCGCTCATCAATCCAATAATTAACCTGTGGGGGGTAAGGCCCATTTTAAAAAGGCGGTTAATATTCGCATTCATATTTGCTGCTTTATGCGGTAATTTTAATATTACAGCACAAATATGCAGAAATTATTTTAGAATTTAACTTATTTTGCGTATTTATGCAGTATTAAAACTTTACGTTTATATGCTTAAAAAGGAGAGACATGCATATATTATGCATGAAATAGACATCCATAATAAAGTATTGTCTTCCGATTTATCCTTACAACTTGCCGTATCCGAAGATACCATCCGCAGAGACTTGCAGGAGCTGGATGAAAAAGGTAATCTTACAAAAGTGCATGGCGGGGCTCTTTCCAAATCATTTCATTTTACCCTAAAGAATAACACTGTTTATTCGCAACCCGAGAAAAAAATCATAGCGCAAAAAGCCAGGGAACTGATAAAGGATGGCATGTTGGTTTTATTATCAGGTGGTACTACCATTATTGAACTGGTAAAATCTTTGCCACCCGAATTAAATGCCACTTTTATCACGGTCAGTATCCCTACGGCACTGGAGTTGCTGGATCATCCCAATGGCGAAGTGATTTTTTTAGGCAATAAATTATTAAAGAATGCCCAGATGGCGGTGGGTGCGGAAGTAGTGCAACGATTAAGCGAAATTAAATGCGACCTGTGTTTTTTAGGCACCAACAGCATTGATGTTGACAATGGAATTACGGATCTGGAACTGGAAGTGATAGAAGTAAAAAGAGCCATGATCAGGAGCGCCCAAAAAACCGTATCACTTTCCATTTCAAAAAAATTAAACACCGTTCAGCGGATGGTAGTTTGTAAACTGGAGGAGGTTGATATCCTCATTACGGAGCTGGATCCGCAGGATGAATTATTAAAACCTTACCATGCTAAAGGAATTACTATCATCTAAATATTCACCAATAAAAACTGTATTATGGAAAGAAAGGAATTTCAATTGCCGGGCAAAATAAAAAATCTTTTTTTGCTGCTGGCGCTTAGTATGGTAGTGGCCTGTTCTTTCGCACAGGTTAACATTACCGGAAAGGCTAAAGAAAAAAGTGGAGATGGAACCGGTGGGATTACCGGCATTTCCGTTACACTGAAAGGAACAAATTATTGCGTTTTAAATTAACAATTTTTACCCCCTTTTGGAACATCCCGACCTGTGCCGACCTTTCGGCATTTTTCGGGAAAGCCTGTCCCGGTTCATCGCATTGGCGTCAAGTTAATTTTCATTTTGTTGGTACAAATCTGTCATATTAATTCTGTCAGAACGC
>JANOTW010000093.1:0-3459 GCA_031416575.1 Ferruginibacter sp. | reverse complement strand
CAACCCGCCGCCCTTAGTGAGGGACACATTGTATTATGCTTTGTACGATTCCATAAAAGCCGTAGCACAGCAATTCCCCAATCTTAACCGCTTTGTATTAAAAGGGTCGGCACGTACATCCGGTTCATCGGATATCAGTATAGGTTACAATATTCCACGGGGGAGTGTAACTGTTACCGCAGGTGGGCAAAACCTTATCGAGGGTGCGGATTATGATATTAATTACGATCTCGGCACCATTAAAGTAACCAACCAGGCAATATTAAATGCCGGATTGCCCGTGCAGGTGAATTTTGAAAACAATGCGGCTTTTGGTATCCAGCAGCGAAATTACCTTGGCCTGCGCCTTGATTATCTTGCAAAGAATACCCTGAAAGAACAACTGGCGATTGGAGGTACCCTGGTACGTTTGGGCGAGCGGCCATTCTTTACGAAAAATAATATGGGCGAAGACCCTATCCGCAACACCATGTATGGCCTTGATGTTAATTACAGGAAGGAAATGCCACGCCTTACGAAAATATTGGATAAGCTGCCTTTTTATTCCACCAATGCGCCATCAACCATTAACGCGTATGCGGAGGGGGCCTTTCTAAAACCCGGGCATGCACCGCAAATTGGAAAAGGCTCGGCGGGCACGGTGTATATTGATGATTTTGAAGGAAGCAAATCCGGTATTGACCTTCGTTTCCCTGCTATCAGTTGGGCATTGGCATCCACTCCTCAAAAGGCAACTGATTTAAGTGGCAATATACTTTTTCCGGAGGCAATCTTAAACAATGATCTTGATTACGGTAAGAAAAGGGCAAAACTGGCCTGGTACCAGATTGAACCTGCATTGCAGGGCTTCAAGGGAGTTAATAACCCTTTAAGTGAAAACAGGGCCGAGCTGAGTGATCCAAGAACCCGTCTTGTTAAACAGAGTGAAATATTTCCACAACGCACCACCGATTTCGGCCAAAACCAATTGATCACTTTTGACCTTGCCTATTACCCAACTGAAAAGGGTTCCTATAATTATGAATCTTCCGCTTTGGGAATTGATAATAATAACCGGTTAAAAAACCCCAAACAAAAATGGGGTGGTTTGATGAGGAATATAGACCAGTCCGATTTTGAAACAGCGAATATTGAGTTCATCGAATTTTGGGTGCAGGATCCCTTCATTAAAACCGCCGCAAGGCCAAACGCTGACAGGTCTTCCGGTGGTAAATTATATTTTAACCTCGGTAATATTTCTGAAGACGTATTGAAAGATGGAAGAAGGTTTTATGAAAATGGATTACCAACCCCCACTGCCCCATCGCAGATAGATAATGCTTCCGTTTGGGGAAGGGTACCCCTGAACCCCATACAGGTAACCAATGCATTCAGCAATGATGCCGGCGACCGGATATTTCAGGATCTTGGGTTTGATGGGAATAACAATGATTCGGAAGCTGTAAAAAGGGCGCCTTACCTGGCCCAGCTACAGGGAACTGTAAACAATGCTGCTTACCAGGCGGCGAGAAAGGATCCTTCCACCGATGATTATACCTATTACCGCGACGCGGCTTTTTCTCCAACGGATGGAATTTTAAAACGTTATAAAAATTTCAACAATCCCGAAGGGAATTCAAAAATAAATGACGGTTCAATATATTCTTCAGCAGCTACTTTGTACCCCGATGCGGAAGACCTGAACAGGGATAATACCATGAACGAGTCGGAAGAGTATTTTCAATATATAGTGGATATAAAACCAGCTACTGATCCAACCATGCAGATTGGCGTCAATTATATAGTTGATAAAAAAACGGTGAACATAACCGGATTACCCGACGGCACTACCCGTCCGGAAACCTGGTATCAGTTCAGGATACCTATTGGGGCTTACAACAGGAAAATTGGAAATATTCCCGATTTTAAGTCAATCCGTTTTATGAGGATGTTTCTCACCGATTTTGAAGATGAGGTAGTTATGCGTTTTGGTAAACTGGAATTGACCAGGAATATCTGGCGCAGGTTCCCAAACAGGATTGATTCTACCGGAACTTATTCCCCCATCAATACCAATGCGGATTTTAATGTAAATGGTGTAAATATTGAGGAAAATGATAAACGTACTCCCCTGCCTTACCGCACACCAAGAGAGATTCAGCGGCAGCAAATACAAAGCAATAACGGCGTAAACCTTTTGCAAAACGAGCAAAGTATTTCGCTGCAGTTTTGCGGTTTAGCCAAAGGTGATGCAAGGGGCGTACAACAAACTTTCGCCAACAGGGATATCAGGCAGTATGGTAATTTATCAATGTTTATACATGCCGAAAATAATGTAAAAACACCCAATAGTATCAGGGACCGGGATTTAACCGCAGTGATAAGAATAGGGACCGATTTTGTAAGCAATTATTATGAGATCAAAATACCGCTTTATTTAACACCACTTTCAGCGGGTTCTTTAAATCCCAATACGGATGCGTACAATGATACGCTTTGGAGGGCCATCAATAGTTTAAATGTTGACCTGACCGTGTTGCCAAAATTGAAACAGGAAAGAAATATTAGCGGTGTACCAACCACAGTTTATAGAAAACTACAACGTAACGGGCAAACCTATTCTATATTAGGCGACCCTAATTTGGGTGAAGTAAGGGGAATATTAATTGGCCTGGAAAATACCAATAATAGTAATGCCTGCGGCGAAATATGGGTAAATGAATTAAGGCTTACTGCTATCAACGAAAATGGGGGTTGGGCCGCAATGGCAAGGATAGATATGGCATTGGCGGACCTTGGTACAATTACCGGGTCAGTATCTAAACACACCACTGGTTTTGGTACCCTTGAGCAAAGGGTAAATGATCGCTACAGGGATAACTTTACCCAATTTGACATAGCGGCTAATCTGGAACTTGGCAAGTTATTGCCAAAACAGGCGGCCATTTCCATTCCTATGTTTGCAAGCTACTCGCAAACCATCAGTAAGCCTGAATATGATCCTTATGACCTTGATATCAGGCTAAAAGATAAGCTGAGTGTGTCCCCGGCAAGTAAAAGGGATTCCATTAATAATGCCGCCATAGATTTTACCAGCACCAAAACATTGAATTTTACCAATGTAAGAAAAAACAGGACCAGCCAAAAGAAACCTAAAATTTACGATATATCCAATGTTGATTTAAGTTATTCCTACATTAATATTACCGCCCACAATCCATTAATAGAAAATAATGAAGTAACCAGGCACAGGGGTGGCGTTGGGTATAATTTCGCACCACAGCCAAAATATATCGAGCCATTTAAAAAGATCAAATTTTTTACAAAAAGGAAAAAGCACTGGTTCGATTTGGTAAAGGATTTTAATATCAACCCCGTGCCATCGCAAATAAGTTTCAGGGCGGATATTCAAAGGCAGTTTGGCGCCATTAGGCCACGCAGTGTAGGTTCGGATAAATATAGGATCCCTGAAACCTATGA
>JANOTW010000092.1:0-5378 GCA_031416575.1 Ferruginibacter sp. | reverse complement strand
CATCACCCTCTCCTATACAACCCAAAATTTTTCCATTGAAAATCAATGACTTAAATTTTGGAAGTTGTTATAAGCGAAAAATCGGCCGCGGCTTATTTGAGTTACTTGTACTGAATACCAATGGGCAACTTTAATTGCGTTTTAAATTAATTCGGGCGCATATTTTATTTGGTTATTGTACAAAAAAAATAGCACTAATTTATCCCTTGCTCAGTATAAACAAAAACATCTTACCTCCTAACCATTTTACGCATTTACCGGAACACTGTGCACAGCAGCCGCCATTTCCTTAATGAGGGAGGCGTCTTTTTCAATGGCATTACCTACTACTATTACATCAGCGCCCGCCTTGCAGTTCAGGTAAGCTTTTTCCGGCTCTATGATGCCGCCACCAACTATTAATGGTACTGTGATGGATTGCGCTACTTTTTCTATCATGCTTTCGGTAATGGCACGTTTGGCGCCACTTCCGGCATCCATATAAATCAATTTCATTCCGAGCATTTCGCCTGCCATTGCCGTACACATCGCTATTTCGTTCTTATCCGCAGGTAAAGGGCTGGCATTGGAAATATAAGAAACTGTAGTTGGCGCCCCGCCATCTACCACCATATATCCGGTGGGCATAATTTCCAGCCCGCTTTGCTTAACAAATGGGGCGGATACTACATGCTGGCCAATCAACAATTCAGCATTGCGTCCGCTTATCAATGACAGGTATAGTAAAGCATCCGCATATTTACTTACCTGCGATGGGCTGCCGGGAAAAAGAAGAGTCGGTATTGAGCAGCTTCTTCTGATCAATTGAAGGCACTCATCTAAATAGTTAGAGATAACCAGGCTGCCACCTACCAAAAAATAATCTACTTTGGCGGATACGGAAAGATCAATAAGGAGGCCGATATTACTATCATTCACCTTATCCGGGTCTATTAATACGGCAAACGATTTTTTGCCTGATCGCTTTCGTTCTGTTAATGAATGATATATACCTTTTAGCATCACTATGGGTTGGTTAGTTGCAAAAATCCTGATTTTTTTGCTCTTATTAAAATAAAGATACCAAATGAATGGCTTTACCCGACATCATTTACGTAAATAAAGTAAATTTGGTTATGGATATTGAGGGAGAAATAAAATTTAAAACGGCTAGAAGTGGTGGAAAAGGAGGACAAAATGTAAATAAAGTGGAGACAATGGTGGAAGGTTATTGGAGTATAGCATCCTCTTCCCTGATGAGCGAAGCGCAAAAAGCCTTGTTAAATGAAAAATTGGCCAATAAAATTACAGCCCAGGGGTATCTATTGGTTAAAAGCCAAACCGAACGTTCGCAATTAGGGAATAAGCAGCAGGTGATCAGAAAAATGAACCTATTGGTAACAAGAGCTTTGCTGGTACCAAAAAAAAGAAAACCAACCAAACCGGGCAAAGCCGCAAAGGAAAAAAGAATTGAAATAAAAAAGAAGGTGGGTGAAATAAAACAAACCCGCATGAAAATTAAACCATAGTTCGGGCAGCATCCTTTCTTACAATAGTAAATACGGCCGGATAAAATGGGGTGAAGCAGGTTTTACATTAGCGGAGCAAAATGCCTGATCTGTTATTAAAAACCAGGATTGCCATTAACAACCATGAAAAAGTTGACCTTGTTGAGTTTTTACAGGCACTTACAGATAACCTATTGCTACAGAATGCAAGATTTGAACAACCCCATTAAAACCGGGCAGGTATTTAAGCCAGCTATACAAAAACCATATAAAAGATATAAGTGCCGGTAATCCTAATAAGGAAGGAAGGTATTTCTTAATCTGCGGCATTTGGATGTTATCGTTGATATACCACTTGTCTGCGAAAACATTATTTAATCCAAATGCGAATAATGCCATCACCCAAATAAACCACATAACGGGAAAAAGCTTACCTGCTTCAATCACTGTTATGTTCCGAATAAAAATGGTGTAATTACCAGGAAGGAATAATATTACCATCAACGAAGCAAAGGATAGTATGCTTAAATAAAGTGAATATTTCCAGTACTTCATAGGGCGGATTGTTAATTAATTACTTGCTATTATAAAGGAAAGAAATCAATGGTTACTATAAACGAGTATTTGTCTATTTTATTTTCTATGGTTACACTTTACCGGTTATAATATGTTTACCGGCAATTTTAAATCGTGTTTTTTAAGGCGGTTTGCCATTTGTGCTATCCTGCTTATCATTTTCCCCCCTAACTTTTTTTGCTGGTTCTTTATATCCATTGAAATATTTTTTAACCACCTGCCTGCACGATCGCTTCATTTATTATTACTGCGGCCTGTTATGAAACCGTTACAAAAATATTGGCGTTAAATTGAATTCCATATTAAAAATTATACAAGTAAATTTGTCCATAAACATTTTTAATTGAGCAGTATAAAGAAATTAGCCGGGCAAACTTTATGGTATGGATTGCCCACCATTGGAAGCAGGTTTTTAGGCTACATTCTAAATTTTTCACTCAGTTTTATTTACCATGCCGCAGATACGGCGGATCTTACACAGATCTATGCGATTGTACCTTTTGTAAATATTCTTTTTACCTATGGTGTAGAAACCAGTTACTTCCGTTTTTCCAATGAGATGGATAAAGACCGGTTATACAATACCCTGAATGTTTCTTTACTTACTACCACTATATTATTTTCTTCGGTATTATTGTTTTTTAGCCAATCATTGGCAAATGTTACATTCATGCCCTCCCACCCCGAATATTTTATATGGCTTACCGGGATAATTTTTTTAGATACGCTGGCCACATTACCCTTTGCTAAACTCCGGCAGGAAGGAAGGCCCCGTAAATATGCTTTCGTAAGAATAGCCGGAATTGTTGCGAATGTATTAGTGGTGGTTTTCTTTATTGGAGTGTGCCCGCAAATGGCAAAGAAAAATCCGGGCAGCCTTTTGTTATTATTCTATGATCCTTCCATTGGTATCGGGTATTACTTAATTGGCAATTTAGCGGGAAGCGCTGCTACCTTTTTATTATTGTGGAAAGAATGGATCAGTTTCAGGTTCAACTTTGATGGAAAATTATATAAAGCGGTAATGAAGTATGCTTACCCACTGATTATTGTCGGGCTTGGTGGAATGGTCAATGAAATGATCAGCCGCCTGGTATATCAGCATGTGGTGGATCTTCCATCAGCAGAAGCCAAAAGGCAACTGGGTATTTTTGCCGCCAATTACAGGTTAGCTGTTTTAATTACCATTTTTATCCAGGTGTTCAAAATGGCTGCGGAGCCATTTTTCTTTAACCAGGCAAAAGAAGACAATGCTAAAAAAACCTATGCACGGGTAATGAAATTTTTTGTGATCGCCTGCTGTTGCATGTTTTTAGTAATAGGGCTTTTTTTAGATGTGTTTGAAAAAATATTAACGATAAAATTCAAGGAGTATGGAGAAGGTATCCACATAGTGCCTGTACTGGCCATGGGAAGTGTATTTCTTGGGATATATTATAACCTTTCCATCTGGTATAAACTCACCAATAGAAATTTATTTGGCGCTGCTATCACCATCGCGGGAGCGATAGTAACAGTAGTACTGAATATCTGGTGGATCCCTCTCTTTGGATATACCGGCAGTGCCTGGGCAACGTTTTGCTGCTATGCATTCATGATGGTTGCCTCTTATTTTATGGGACAAAAATTTTATCCAATCCCTTACGCTAAAAAGAAACTGATAGCCTACCTGATATTAACCACCCTGATATTCTTCCTGCATAAAGGACTGGTGATGTTGTATGGGAATATTTACTTTTCCATCACCACGGCAATTGTTTTATTGCTGGCATTCCTTTGGTTTGTGGCTACAGTAGAAAGAAAAGAATTTCAGCAGTTCCCTGTGGTTGGGAGGTTTTTTAGCGCCCTGTCACGGCCCGAAAATATCGGGGCCAACTCCGGTAAAACTTAGATAGAGCATGTATTTGATACTTGAATGTTCTTTAAGGGTTAGTACACCTCATTATACACACTCTACATTTCCTGTATTTTTGAGCTGGTGGCACCCTTTATCCAATGTAGCAAAATTCAATAACATTTATCTTCTCCATCAAAACTCTTAATTTTTCGTATTTTAAAAGCGCATGTTTTTTTATCTTTTTTGTCCAGGCTAAGAAGCTATGTGGTTCATCCTTGCATCGCCCTCGTGTACCGCATACCATTGGGGAATTTGAAAAAGCGCTATTTATTTTATGTTGGTCACCATATAAAAGAACTACGGTTTTGTGATCCTTTTTAGTTTTCCTCAACAGAACCATTAAAATAAATCATTCAGCATTTAAGGTGAACCCTGGTAAAAAAAGTTGCTTTCCCCCCTGCATGGCTGATTCATGTGCAAGAATACCTACGCAGGTAATGTTTGCGGATTGTCTTGCATTCGGAAAAGGTTCCCGCTTGTTTTTAAGAGCAGAAAGAAATTCGTGAACAAGGTGGGGATGAGAACCGCCATGCCCTGAGCCCTGGATGAAAGACAAATGCTGCTTACTGTTCCCATCGTAAACGCCACCCGTTGTAAAGGATTGTATTTCTTTTGGCAACAGGTGGGCATAATCAGGAATTTTTACCTTTTCAGGTTTTTCACCTGTATGAATAACCGATTCTTCGTGTTCAACTAAAGTCCATTCAAAAGATTTTTTAGAGCCATATACATCGAAGCTTTCACGGTATTGGCGGGCGGTGTTGAATAATGAGCGGGTAACTTCCGCGGCAAGATCAGAATCTTTGAATTTAATATGACAACTTTCAATGGCAAAAGGAGAGCCGTATTTATTAATCAGGTTTTCATCTATCCGCCCGGAACCATAGCAGGATACATATTCAGCATCCGCTTTAGCTAATGCAACTACGGGACCTACACAATGGGTGGCATAATGCATGGGCGGCAAACCTTCCCAATAGCCCGGCCAGCCTGCCATTTCCTGTTGGTGAGAGGCCCGGAGAAACTGGAGTTTACCCATTTCACCTTTTTCATACATTTCTTTTACAAAAAGAAATTCCCGGCTATATACTACCGTTTCCATCATCATATAAGTTAGTCCGGTTTCCTTAACCGCTTCCACTATCTGGCGGCATTCTTCAACCGTGGTTGCCATGGGTACCGTGCAGGCTACATGTTTACCTGCCCTTAATGCCGCGATAGATTGTTCCGCATGGCTTTGAATAGGCGTATTAATATGAACAACATCCACCTTCGGGTCTTTCAGCAAATCATCATAGGCACCATACCTTTTTTCTATTCCAAAAGCATCACCAACTTCGTTAAGCTTCTCCGTATTTCTTTGGCAGATGGCATACATATTAGCATAAGGATGGCGCTGGTAAATAGGAATAAATTCA
>JANOTW010000091.1:0-5853 GCA_031416575.1 Ferruginibacter sp. | reverse complement strand
AGCCAATTCTGTTTTAGGTATATCGGCTAATAAATCAACCGGTGGCACCGTAACATTACTGGTTAATGGCTGCCATTTATTACCCAGTTCATAATTTAATGCATCCAGCTCCATCAGTAATTCAAACGCCACCAATTCTTTAAAGGTGATCTTCTTGTTGTCGAGCAGTGTTTGCGGATTATCCTCCAACGCACTAATGAAACCACTCCACCCATGATGGGCAAAGTGCTGATCAAATAAATACTGCTCAAAGTATTCCTCTTTGCCAACAACAGTCTTCAATAGTCCGGTTATTGAATAATTACCAGATAAAAATTGTTCCCTTACCTTCTTCGTCTTAAAAAAACTGGTGAAACTGTTTTGTTCCAGTTCTTTTATGCTTTCAGTAAAGCTCTTGCTGGCATACGGGAATGTTTCAATTGCTATGCCCTGGTCTAAAAAACCACAAAGAATGCGGAAGAGCAACGGATGTACTTTATTGTCCAGGTCAAGCTGATACACTTCTTTCCACAGCTTACGCAATTGCCCGATCCGTGGCGGGTTGATGGTATCGTATTCTTTGTTCAGCAGTTTCTCTTTCCAACCGATAGCTATCGGCCCTGCCGCATTACCTGTTTTACCGGCAATCAGTTTTTGCAGGATGTCCTCCCGTATGCGGCCGCTTTTGTACAGCTCCCTGTATTCGGGCAACTGCAAATGCACCTGAAAGCCGAATATTTTTGACGCTTTAAAAATGGCATCAAAAAATTTCGTATGCTGAAAAGCGTGCAAGGAATTATGATGAATAAAATCTTTTAACGCCTGTTGCGACGGCAGGGTAATGCTTTAATTGATGCAAAACCCGTGGTTCATTAAATGTTACATCGCCGGAAGAAGTAAGATTACCTAACATATTTTTTGCATTATGGATTCGTTCAAAAAATTATTTTCAAATGCTTGGTTGAACATTTTCAAGATTTTCTTTGGGCGCATCCCGAATTCATCCTTCTCTTGAGGGTGCAACAAAAGCAGTATACACTTTTTTAAAAAGAATGGTTGGCAGTTATTAAATATTGGTCTGTTTAACCCTGCGTTTGACCTCACCCCCAACCTCCCGAAAAATCGGGACAGGCTCTCTCCGAAGGAGAGGGGAGCTTGACCATGAAAATTTGCAGTCATTTTTTATTGGTTGTCAGTAAGTTAACAATAGTGTATATATAATTGTCGTTTCCCTTTCGTAGCTGTGTTCGGTGGGGGCATCCGCCACGGCGGCCTTCCCTGGCTGGTGGCTCTAACAGCCAGCGACGATTTGGATTGCACCATTTTCTTTTTAGGAAGGCGCTGATTTCAGAACTCCTTTAACCCCCATCCCCTTGGCAAAGAAAAAATCGGAACGTTCCAAAAGAGAGGTTATTAATGTAATATAAAACGCAATTAATGTTGCCCAATGGTATGCAGTACACGAGGGCGATGCAACGATGACGCTATGAAATACTTCAGCCCGGACAACAATATTATAAATCGCAAACTATCCATTATTTTGGAACACCAGGCACTTTAAACCAAGAAAGGCCAGGAGCCCTATATTTTACTTTCAAGATGATAAACGGAATGAAGGTCTTTGGTACAGGTAAATGTTACCTCCAGGTCTTTTATTAATCCATCTTCCGGGTTATACACCCATCCATGAATATGCAATGGCTGATTATTATTCCAGGCATTTTGAACGATGGATGTTTTACCAAGGTCGTGTACCTGCTCAATTACATTTAACTCTACAAATCTTTTTGTTCTTTGTCCTTCATCGGCAATAGCATCCAATTCTACATGGTGATATCTGTAAACGTCTTTAATATGCCGTATCCAATTGTCAATTAAACCATATTGTTTGTTACTCATGGCAGCAAGTATGCCACCGCAATTGTGATGCCCGCATACAATTATATGGCTCACTTTTAAAATATCCACAGCATAGGATAACACGCTCAATAAATTCATATCACTGTGTACTACCATATTGGCGACATTCCTGTGTACAAACATTTCACCCGGGTTCGTGCCGGTTATTTGATTTGCCGGAACACGGCTATCAGAGCAACCAATCCATAAATAATCAGGCTTTTGCCCGTTTGCCAACTGGCTAAAAAATTCGGGGTTATTGTATTTTTGAATAGTAACCCAGGCTTTATTGTTTTCAAGTAATTTTTGATATCCCTCTTCCATAATAATCCGGTTTTTAATTTAGTGAACTGATTGCACATGCAATTGATTTTCGATCTGGTATTTTTCATGAAACCCCTCAAGCTTACAGTTAATCTTTTTAAGCGGCACCTTTATATCCCTGAATTCTTTTATTAGTTCCAGCACATCAAAATCTATATAATCCGTATGGGTAGCATCTATTACCACTTTACTATTTTCAGGTATATGGTCCAGGGTTTGCCGTATGGCTGCTTTATTTAAAAAAGATACTTCTTCCGATAAGCGGATTTTTATAATGTCGCCTTCATGATGCTGGTCTTTATGAAAGAAGTAGGAGTTTTTGAGGTTACCATGAAGTATGGCGCCAAATGCAGTTGTCAATCCTGCTATTACACCCACTAATAAGCCTTCGCCTTTTAAAGGTGTATAAAGGCCGAATAAATCAATACCGATAATTACCAGTACGGTTACAAAAAATGGTAAATACTGGTACTTTCCATTACTGATCATTTTTGAGAAAACAGGCAGTTTACACAGTTTGTAACCAGTTAATAATAATATGGCGGCCAAAGCTGCTAACGGAATAAAATTGAGCAGCCCCGGAATGGTAACCACGCAAACCAATAGCAGCAGCCCATGAAAAATAGTTGATAATTTCGATTTGGCGCCTGCATGTACATTGGCGCTGCTTCTGACTATTACGCTGGTAATGGGCAGGCCCCCAATTAAACCCGAAATAGTGTTTCCTATACCCTGGGCAAATAATTCCCTGTTGGTATTGGTAGCCTTTCTTTCCGGATCAAGGTTATCTACCGCCTCAATGCTCAGCAAGGTTTCCAAAGAAGCTATGATAGCTATCATAACACCGGTAACAATTACTTTACTGTTCAAAAAACCGTTGAAATCGGGTAAAGTAAAAAAGCTGAAAAATTCCCCGGCGCTTTTAGCGGACTTAATTTGCACCAGGTGATCTTCAACAACTACAAGGGGGCTGTTGGTAGCTTTAAATATTTCATTGATTGCAATGCCAACAACAACTGCCACCAATGCTCCGGGTATAAATTTCACTTTACTTTTTATAAACGGTTTTTCCCAAATAATCATTATTAAAATGGATACGATGCAAATAATAAGCGCTCCTGCATTGATGTGCTGTAAGGGTTGCAGCAATTCATGCCAGTCTTCACTGCCAAAATCAGTTAAAATTCCTTTTTTATCCCGATCGTAGCCCACGGCATGCGGAATTTGTTTGGCGATAATGAGTATTCCAATACTGGTTAGCAAACCCTTAATAACACTGGATGGGAAATAATTGGCTATCCCTCCCAATTTTGCCACGCTAATTAAAATTTGTAAAATACCGGCTATTAAAACGGCGCAAAGAAAAAGATCAAAAGCCCCAATATTGGTAATGGCGGCTAATACCAATGCGGCAAGGCCGGCTGCCGGGCCGCTTACACTAAGCTTTGAGCCGCTTAAGGAACCTATTACCACCCCGCCAATAATACCGGATATCAAACCGCTGAAAAACGGGGCCCCGGAAGCCAAAGAAATACCCAGGCAAAGCGGCAATGCCACCAGGAAAACTACAAGGCCGGAGGGCAGGTCCGTCTTTAGATGTTTTGTGTTCAGTTTCATCGTACAACTATTGTTTATTTTAAATAAAAGCTAAGGGAAATCCGCTTTTTAAAAAACCACCTTACAAAATGTGTTGTTAGCAGGATAAACCTGTTACAATGCTTAAGGCCATCTCTAAAAACCTGTGTTTTTGTTTTAACCTCACCTTTAATTCCTCTCCAAAGGAGAGGATAAGGAAGGTTTTTAGAGATGCCCTTAATACAATACCTGGTTAAGTATTGATAAGCAAAGTGATTGAAAAAATTTATGTAAAAAAATCGGCTAAACAGCCTGGGGAGGCTGTATGTCATCCTCCTGGTAAGGATGCCTGTTTAATTTAGCGCTAAAACAAGTAAATTTATCCTTATCGGATAATTGAAACTGGCTCTTTGTATTATAATTGTGCTTTGGGATGTACTGCTCTTGTTCTCCTATTTTTTCTTTTCCTTTATTGTCTTTTTCAGTTTCAGGCTCTTCGTTAGCATCCGGGTTTTTAGTTATCCGGGTATTTTCCTTTTTAGTAACAGCACAAAAATCCATCACGGCATCAATTATATGTAAATGATTGATACAGATAATAATCAATAAGAATATGGGTATAATTTTTTTCAGGGCGTGAAGATAGAAATAAGTTGGAACATTAAAATCCGTTTAGGATATGTTAACAAAAACTTTGACGGTGTTGAAACCGGGACTGATGTTTCACTAATTACAACCTGGCCAAGGTTTACAAGTTATTTATTTTCAAAGGGCGAACTATTTTTTAAAGGGGGGCATAACTTGAAACCGATGTTCCAAAAGGAGAGGCCTTCTGCCAGTTCACTAATTGCGGCAAAGAACCGCTCATCATAACGCAATTAAAGATCCCCAATGGTATTCAGTATAAGTCCCGATTCAAGTGTAACATCGGGATGCCGACAAATACTGTCGGCAAGCGATGCAACGATGTTGAGCAAGGAAATTTAGCTTGGACAAAAAATCCTGTATTTCGAAATCCCGATTTTTCAGCCTTTTTATAGGCATGGTTTATTTTACTACCTGATTACTATTATCCAATTTTTTAAGACTGAAATTACTAAAATAAAATATGGCGGTTTATTAAACCTTTGTATCTCAACATCTTATATGAACTATTGAATTTAGTGACATTTTTGGAATGCCAAATATTTTTTTGTAATTTTACCGCCATAAATTATTTTAGTTATGACAAACAAACCATCATTGCCTAATCTGGACCTAAGTTTATTAAACGTAAACGACAACGATAGTGTTTCCCAAAAATTTTGTATGTTAATCGAAGGTGTATATGGCCTGGGGGTGAAACACAGTATTGGAAAGTATGATTATACCGAACAACGATATTATCAGGTGTTGAAAAATTTTAAAGCCGCAGGGAGTAGTAGTCTTATTGATCAAAAACGAGGCCCCAAGCAAAACTCTCGCAGAAACGAAAGAATCGTACAACAAATTATCCGTCACCGGTTTCTGGATCCGGATGCCTCCGCGGCTGTTATTACTCAAAAGCTAAATCAAACGCATTTTTATATTAGCCTTCGCAGTGTGGAACGTACGATTGAGGAATATGGCCTTCAAAAAAAAACTCTATCAGTTAAATCCAGATAGCGAAGGCAAGGCTGTAATTATCCAAAAAACGAAAAGAGAAAAGAGAAAAGCATCGGTAACGATGCAAAGCAATGAGCGCAATGTCCGGGAAATACTCTGTAATAAACTCTCCGGTACCCAGTTGGGCTTATGGTTACTGGTGCCGGAATATTTACGCTTAGGTGCGTGGGATTTGCTTCAAGGTTGTTTTTCTAAAACAACCAATGATAACTTAAACGCACGGATCGCCTTGCAGTTGGTTAATGAGGCGGCGCTCTGTGTAAACAGGGTCAGGGAAAGGGGTTCGTTATGCAACCAGGGTTTTTCCCTCGTCAATGGCTTATCCTCTCTTGCAGCCGATGAAACAGTGCATGAATTACTTGATATGCACCCTGTGCAAACTTATGAACAAGTGCAAATAACACTCATGCAACTGCGGGGATTACAAGGTCA
>JANOTW010000090.1:0-1578 GCA_031416575.1 Ferruginibacter sp. | reverse complement strand
GAAATAACAGAACCCTGCACATTAAAAACCATCGTATCCCCAATATCAATGCTGTTGTTCCTGGCATACCGTTCTTCTATCGAAATAAATACAGTGCCGCTGGATTTATCCACTTCACCTGACCATTGGCCTTTTGATATTGTTTCGGAAGTGGTTAACGAATCACGAAACGTTACGCGGTACTCACGGTCAAATATCCATTGGTGCATTTTAATGGTGCTGTCTTTTTCCAGGGTTTCCGCCCTGATACTATTGACCTGTTCCAACCGCATATTCACTATAGCCACGGTTCCATCTATCGGCAAGCCCTGTTGCCGTGCTAATGCTATTACTTTATCTTTTTGTGAGGGCTGTATATCAAATAATATGGTATTAGACTGGTTGCCACTGGCAGAGAGCATCACACGGTTGAGCAAAATAGATTGAACAGAAAACAATGTGCAGATAAATGCTGTACCTAAACCAATGGCAACAATTAATATGGTTGTTTGGTTATTGGGCCTGAATAAATTCGCTAATCCCTGCCGCCATAAATAACTCCATGAATCCGGAAAGAAACGCCGGACAGCCCACATCAGTACGGCAGCTATGGCAACTAATATTAAAAAGGCTATGAAAACGCCAAGGGAGAAAAAAATAGCCTGTTGCATACTATTTAATTGCAGGTAACTAAAGCCAAAAATAAAGACCATGATAGCCACATATACCATCCACTTCACGGGATCTTTAAATAAGCTGGTTGATTGATACGATAAGCGAAGAGTGTTCAACGGCGAAACATTGCGTATGGATACCAGGGGCAATAAGGCAAAAAGAAAGGAGATCACAATTCCTAATAGCAAACCCTGCCCAATGGCTTTCCAGGAAAGTTCAGTAGTAATGGCTACAGGTAAAAAATCTTTCAGAGCAAATGGTAAAAACTGCTGGATGATCGTTCCCAAAGCAGCACCTGCAAGGGAACCAATAAAACCTACTACAACAATCTGAATTAGATAAATAAGAAATGCCTGCGAACCCTGGGCGCCAAGGCAACGCAAAATGGCCACCGAATTTATTTTTTCCCGCACATAAATATGAATAGCGCTTGCCACACCGATGCAGCCAAGCAATAAGGCAATAAAACTGATCAGGGCTAAGAACTGTGTCAGATCTCTCAAGGATCTGCTTGTATCTTCTTTCTGACTTTCAACTGTGTCGTAGTTCAGGCCTTCCCTTTCCAACCGGGGCTCAATGTTTTCTATAAGTTCTTCCATGTTAACCGCACGGTCGAACTTGAAGTATAACTTATAACTGATCCTGCTTCCTTTTTGTGATAGCCCAGTTTGTTCAAGCCATTGAAGGGGTATATAGACAACCGGCGCTACAGATGCCGACAAGCCGGTTTGCCCGGGAGCACCCATTAAGGTTCCGGCAATCACAAAACTTAGATTACCAATTTTAACAGAGTCGCCCACCTTTGCCTCAAACTGTAACATCACCGTTTGATCAACCAATGCTCCTTGTCCCTTTCGGAATGATCGTCCGGCCGTTACGGCGCACCGCGGAAACGGTGTTCGACCTGATGCTGCAGCTGAACCG
>JANOTW010000089.1:0-5842 GCA_031416575.1 Ferruginibacter sp. | reverse complement strand
GAGGAAGTAAAAGCAATTGCCGATGATGTAAAACAAAACCTTGAAAAAATTAATCATCATGGCAAACGGGCGGATGGTATAGTAAAAGGAATGTTGCAACATTCAAGAAGCAGCAGTGCCAGCAAAGAACCCACAGATATTAATAAACTGGCGGATGAATATTTGCGGTTAGCCTATCATGGGCTGCGGGCCAAGGATAAAACTTTTAACGCAATTATGAAAACTGATTATGATGAAAGCATCGGAAACATCAGTATCATTCCGCAGGATATTGGCAGAGTGATTTTGAATTTGATCAACAATGCATTTTATGTGGTGGCAGAAAAGAAAGCCCTTCGACAAGCTCAGGATGACAGCTACGAACCAACTGTTTCAGTAAGTACAAAGAAAATAAATGGGAAAGTAGAAATAAAAGTTGCTGATAATGGCAACGGCATCCCTCAAAAAGTTTTAGATAAAATCTTTCAACCTTTCTTTACCACCAAACCTACCGGGCAGGGAACAGGGCTGGGTTTATCATTAGCTTATGATATTGTAAAAGCACATGGTGGTGAATTGAAAGTAGAAACGAAGGAAGGGGAAGGGGCGGAATTTATAATACAGTTACCTTTTGCATAAAAATATTAGAATTGTTAAAAACCAAAATATAATACTGCCAGAATGAAAAAAATAAAATCGTTATTATGGTATGCTTTACTGTTGCATCCCTTGTTTTCCATCAGCCAGCAAGTATCTATCACCCCGGCTCATTTGCCTGGTGATCAAACAATTTCAAATATCGTGGGATTGACCCAGGATATTAATGGTTTTATATGGATAGCAGATAATAATAACGGGCTGTTTAAATACGATGGCAACCATTTAACCTCGTACAAACCTGATGCAAATAACCTGAATTCAATTAGTGCAAGCAGGTTAGAATGTGTATATGCAGATACAAAAGGAAATATCTGGATCGGAAGCTTTCAAAACGGACTGGAACGTTTTGATCCCGAAACAGAAACCTTTACACATTTTCAACATAGTAACAGTGATCCATCAAGTATACGCAGCGATGAGGTAAGGGCCCTACTTGAAGATAATGATGGCATATTATGGGTAGGTACTGCAAATGGGCTTGACAGGTTAGATATTAAAACCGGCAAGTTTACACATATTGACAATAAATCAGAAGATGGACTTACACTAAGCCGTGAACATGTACGAACATTATACAAAGACAAAGCAGGCACAATATGGATTGGCTGTGGAAGCCCTTTTACGGCTGATGATCCAAATTCTTCATTGGGCGGTTTGTATAAATTAGATAAAGCAACCGGGAAAATTACACGTTATCAGCATAACGATAAAGATGCCGGCAGTTTAATTGATAACAGGGTCAGGGCTATTTATGAAGACAGCCGTGGTGTTTTTTGGGTAGGCACTTCCGGTGATGGACTTCACATTATGGATAGAAAAAATGGCATTTTTCAACGCTGCCTGTACGATCCGCATAATCCCCAAAAACTAAGCCGCCCTGCAATTATGAATTCTTACAATTATGCAAACGACCATATCACTTTTATTAATGAAGATATACAAGGCTGTATATGGATTGGTACTTTCTCAGGCGGCATAAACCGGTATAACCCGGCTACAAATACTATGGAACATTTTGGAACTGCGGAGATGGTGCCATACAAAACTGTAAGGAACGACTACTGGGCTTGTCTAAAAACAAAAGATAATTTATTGTGGGCTTCAGGTTGGTCACCGGCTAATAATGATCAGATATTGTACAAGATCTCTACTACATTCAATAAACCGAATTATTCAAATTTTGGAAGAGTGGCAATAGCGTTTGCCCAGGGTGTTGATAGCAGCATGTGGTTTGCCACCAACCGGGGGCTGCTGCGAAATAATAAAAACAATAGCTATGACAGCTTTTTTGTGGATGAAAATAAAGGTGGGGAAAAAAATGTTGTTATAAACCTGGAACATGATGCAGATGATAATTTATGGGTATCTACCCAGAGTGGGCTTTATCATTTAAATAAGTTCACTAAGGTTTTCACCGGCTATAATCATGATGCAAAAAATAAAAACAGTATATCATCTGATACAGTGATTGCTACACAACTTAATGCTGATGGAACGATCTGGATTGGCACAGCAAGAGGATTGGATTTGATGATTATTAAAACGGGCATTTTTAAACATTATAAACACGATCCTGCAGATTCCACTACTATCAGCAATAATTTCATACAGGCAATTAAAAAAGATAAATCTGGTAATATCTGGATTGCCACAAACAGAGGTTTAAACCAGTTTGATAAAAAAACTGAGAAATTTAGTATTAGTGTAGAAAAGCGGGCAATAGCTTTTTGCATTTTCGAAGACAGCCAGGACAGGCTTTGGGTAGGCACTTTAAGATATGGCTTGTATGTTTACAATCCCCAAAAAAATAATTTTTCCCGGTTTAATGATTCAACTGGTTTAATAGATAATCATCTGAGTGTTTTTGGAATAACAGAAGATAAAGAACACTCGTTGTGGCTATCTACAAGGTTTGGTTTTATACAATTAAACCCTAAAACAAAAAATGCAGTACTGTTTGGAAAAAGCTGGAATATTGATCCGAATATTGGTACAAATAAAGGATTTACATCTTCACAGGGAGAAATATTTTTTGGGGATACAGCCGGTTATTATCATTTCTTACCTCAGGATTTTGAAAAGGCAAAGGGAATATTACCTCAACCATTCATCAATAAATTTTTTCTAAGTAATAAACAGTTAATTCCGGGCACTGACAAAGTTTTACCCGAACCTCTTTCGCAAACTGAAAAAATTACGCTCAGGTATAATCAAAACAATTTTGCTATTGAATTTAATAGTATAGATTTTATTACCAGTGAATCTGACAAAAACCTGTTATACCAATTAGAAAACTATGATGATGCATGGAGAAAGAACAGCGGGGAAAGTAAAGCATATTATTATAATGTTCCGCCGGGAAAATATGTGTTCCGTGTAAAAGCTGTAAACCTTTATGGCAAGTGGGGAGAAAGATCAATAACTATAAATATTACACCTCCCTGGTACAAAACCTGGTGGGCCTATCTTTTATTTGCATTGGTTGCCATTGGAATTTTGCGGGCATACATTGTATATCGTTCCCGCAAATTGCAAAGAGAAAAAAAGATACTGGAAGAAAAAGTAGCCCTCAGAACAAAACAACTACAGCAATCACTGGATGATTTAAAAACTACACAATCCCAACTCATCCAATCCGAAAAAATGGCTTCATTGGGTGAACTCACCGCAGGCATTGCCCATGAAATTCAAAACCCCTTAAACTTCGTCAACAACTTTAGTGAAGTAAGTGCAGAGCTGATAGATGAAATGAATGAAGAATTGGCAACAGGCAATACGAAATTGGCAATAGAAATTGCAAATGATTTAAAACGGAATTTGGAAAAAATAAATCATCATGGCAAAAGAGCCGGTGATATTGTAAAAGGAATGCTGCAGCACAGCCGCAGCAGCAGTGGTGTAAAAGAACCAACGGATATTAATAAGTTAGCTGATGAATATTTACGATTGGCTTATCATGGATTAAGGGCAAAAGACAAATCATTCAATGCAACGATGAAAACTGATTTTGATGAAACGATTGGCAACATCAACATCATTCCGCAGGATATTGGAAGGGTGATTCTGAATTTAATCAACAATGCGTTTTATGCAGCCCCCCTGCCCCCCGAAGGGGGGTTCCTGGACCCTGATTATAAACATCAGCCTACTATAACCGTTAGCACAAGCAAGACCCCCCCTTCGGGGGGCAGGGGGGCTGAGGTTGTAATTTCTGTCCGTGACAATGGCCAGGGTATCCCACAAAAAATCTTAGACAAAATCTTTCAACCCTTTTTTACCACCAAACCCACCGGGCAGGGAACTGGTTTAGGGTTATCTTTAAGCTATGATATCATTAAAGCACATGGCGGAGAGTTGAAGGTGGAAACAAAAGAAGGAGAAGGAAGTGAATTTATAATTCAAATACCAGTTTCTAAAACTTCTGAAGCATGAAATTCTATTTGATTGTTTTGTTATCGGCAATTTCTTTTGTTTCCGTTTTCGGTCAGCAGGAGACTTTCAAGGATGTGGACAGTTTATTTAAAATGATTTCAGAGGCCACAACAGATACGGCCCGTATTATATTAAAATGCAAATTAGCTGAGGCCTACAGAGCCAACAGGCCTGATACATCTTTTATCCTGGCTACTGAAGCCTTATCCAGGTCAACGGAGATCAGGTTTAAAAAGGGGGAGGTACATGCGTTAATTGTATTATGTGTTTTGTACAGAGAAAAAGGAGATCTGCCTTATGCACTGGAACTTGGCTTTAAGGCTTTAAAGATATCTGAAGAAGAACGGTATACTTATGAAGAGATATATAGCCTGATTCGTATAGCCAATATATATTTTGCTGTCAGGGATGCTCCCAAGGCAATGCGCTATATTAGAAAAGCGGATGAGCTTTTGAAGAAATCCTATGATGATTTCCAGTGGTCGGTTACGCAATATTTTTTAGCGGATGGATATGAACAATTGAACCAATTGGATTCTGCCGAAAGGCTGGTACAAATGCTTGAGGAAAAAAATGGAGCAAATCCATTATGGATAACTATTAATAACAGGTTACGTGGAAATATAGCTGTAAAAAGAAATGAACTTCCGCTTGCCATAGAGTATTATCGTAAAAGTAATGCAGAAGCAATAGTCGGGACTGCGTTCAGAGAAGCAGCTACCGCAAGTAATTTAATGGCTGTTGTTTTTAAAAAGCTTAATCAACCGGATTCTGCTATTTATTATGCAAAACAAGGATTGAAATATGGAGAAATGCTTTCATACAGGAACCGGATACTTGCAGCAAGCAGCTTATTAGCGGAATTATATGCAAAAAAAGATCCTATTGAGGCAATAAAATATTATCAAATTGCTTCTGCAGCAAAAGATAGTTTATACGGAGTGCAAAAAGTTCAGCAGCTTCAGTCTTCAACAATGAAAGAGCAGGAAAGACAAACTGAAATAGAAGCGGAAAAACTGGCTTACCGGAATAAGATAAGACAATGGGCCTTGCTGGCAGGAACAGGTGTATTTCTCGTTATCGCAATTATTCTTTTCAGGAACAACCGGCAAAAGCAAAAAGCAAACAAAGTATTAGAAACAGCACTTACCAATCTAAAATCCACCCAATCCCAACTCATCCAATCTGAAAAAATGGCCAGTCTCGGAGAACTCACCGCAGGTATTGCGCATGAAATACAAAACCCTTTAAATTTTGTAAACAACTTTTCAGAAGTAAGTACAGAGCTGGTTGATGAAATGAATGCAGAAATTGGCAAAGGAAATTTTGAAGATGCTAAATTGATAGGACAGGATTTAAAACAAAACCTTGAAAAAATTAATCATCATGGCAAACGTGCCGGTGATATAGTAAAAGGAATGCTGCAGCACAGCCGCAGCAGCAGTGGTGTAAAAGAACCAACGGATATTAATAAACTGGCGGATGAATATTTGCGGTTAGCGTATCATGGTTTACGGGCAAAGGATAAATCTTTCAATGCAACGATGAAAACGGATTATGATGAAACCATCGGCAACATCAATATTATTCCGCAGGATATTGGCAGGGTGATTTTGAATTTAATTACTAATGCGTTTTATGCAGCCCCCCTGCCCCCCGAAGGGGGGTTCCTGGACCCTGATTATAAACATCAGCCTACTATAACCGTTAGCACAAGCAAGAACCCCCCTTCGGGGGGCAGGGGGGCTGAGGTTGTAATTTCTGTCCGTGA
>JANOTW010000088.1:0-1646 GCA_031416575.1 Ferruginibacter sp. | reverse complement strand
ATGATTCAAAAAGCAGCCCGTGATTTTGCGGTAAATGAATGCCTGCCCGGCGTAATTGAAAGGGATGAATTACAAAAATTTCCACGGGAACAAATTGAAAAATTGGCTGATCTGGGTTTTATGGGCATGATGGTAAAGCCTGAATATGGTGGCAGCGGAATGGATACGATCAGCTACGTGCTGGCAATGGAAGAAATAAGCAAGGTGGACGCCAGTGTGAGTGTATGCATGAGCGTTAATAACAGCCTGGTTTGCTATGGCCTGCAGGAGTATGGCAATGAAGAACAGAAACAAAAATACCTGGTACCATTGGCGCAGGGAAAAAAAGACGGTGAACTACATATCGGCGCTTTCCTGCTCAGTGAGCCTGAGGCAGGCAGTGATGCGACTTCGCAACAAACTACCGCTGAAGATAAGGGCGATCATTACCTACTGAACGGTACTAAAAACTGGATAACGAATGGCAGCAGCGCAAGTATATACCTGGTAATAGCACAAACGGATGTAAGCAAAGGAAGCCGGGGCATCAATGCATTCATAGTAGAAAAAAAATGGCCGGGGGTGATAGTGGGCGCAAAAGAAAATAAACTGGGTATCCGGGGCAGTGATACGCATACCATTTTATTCAATGACGTAAAAGTTCCAAAGGAAAACCGGATTGGTGCAGATGGCTTTGGATTTACGTTTGCGATGAAAACCCTGGCCGGCGGGCGCATAGGCATAGCAGCGCAGGCATTAGGTATAGCGGGTGGCGCATACGAACGGTCATTGGCATACAGCAAGCAACGCAAGGCGTTCGGTAAAGAAATCATGCACTACCAGATCATACAATTCAAGCTGGCGGATATGGCTACTAAAATAGAATGTGCCAGGTTACTTTGCTTAAAGGCGGCATGGGAAAAAGATGAACTGTTAGATTATACAGTTAGTGGCAGCATGGCGAAAGTATTCGCATCCGAAACAGCCATGTGGACCGCTACTGAAGCTGTTCAAATACATGGTGGCTATGGTTTTGTAAAAGAATACCATGTAGAGCGGATGATGAGGGACGCCAAGATCACACAGATATATGAAGGCACCAGTGAAGTGCAGCGCATTGTGATTAGCAGGAGTTTGTTGAAGTAACAGCCCCGTTTATCCTCCCCGAAGGGGAGGGAAAAGCACGAGATCACGTAGAAGATTGTGCAATAGTTTTTTAGGAAAATTTAATTTTATTAGAGGCATTTCTAATTGGCCGCTCTTAGATTTCTCTCCCTATTAGAAATGATATGAACCGCAATCCTTTCCATTTCCTTCATCTTCGGGAAGAATAGGCGGGGCTAAATAATATTATGGGAATCAATATTGAAAAATATAAATCGTTACTTGGTGAACTGAATGGTAAAGCTACGCTGGTGGCTGTATCCAAAACAAAGCCAATTGAAGACATACAGGCGTTATATGATTTGGGCCAACGTGATTTTGGAGAAAATTATGTGCAGGAACTGGTTGATAAACAAGCGGCATTGCCAAAAGATATCCGCTGGCATTTTATAGGCCACCTGCAAAGCAATAAAGTAAAATACATCGCACCCTTCATTCATTTGATTCATGGTGCGGATAGTTTTGGCTTATTAAGAGAGATCAATAAGCAGGCTGCGAAAAAC
>JANOTW010000087.1:0-27715 GCA_031416575.1 Ferruginibacter sp. | reverse complement strand
GGGTGAAACCCGGGGAAATGAACGACAAAATCAGGCACAACCCCGAATGGGGTTGAATTTCCTGGTATATTAAAATTCAACCCCATTCGGGGTTGAGGTCATCACAATTTCAATTTACCATGGGTTTCACCCACGGCTATTCAAATTCAAGCCTTTCAGGCTTATGCCATGCAACTTTAATTACGTTATAAAGAGTAATTCTTTTGGCGTAGGTAATGAACTGCCAGAAGACCTCCCCTTCAGGGGCCGGGGGCAAAACAGAGCCTTCAAATTATGCCCCCTTTAAAAAACAGTTCGCCCTTTGAAAATAAATGACCTGTAAATTTTATCCTCGTTGTAATGAGCGAAACATCAGCCGCAGCTTATTTGGGTACTTGCCCCGATTTTTTATCGGGGCATCCCGATGTTACACTTGAATCGGGAGTACCGCATACCATTGGGGAGCTTTACCCACGTTATTTGTTGAAAACAACAGTAGGCTTACATTGACAACACTGTGATTTCAATAACTCCCCGCCAGCCATCGTGGTTGGGGCATATTTTCGTATTTTTGATCCATGCTGCATAATGATATTTTATTAAGGGCCTATGAACTAATGTGTATTGCCAAAGAAATGGCGGAAACATATGAATCTAACCGGCAAACCTGTAAATATGTGCATTCTACCTCTCGTGGCCATGAAGCCATTCAACTTGCGACGGCCTTTCAATTATTACCCTGCGATTATGTGAGTCCATATTACCGCGACGAAAGTATGTTGCTGGGCATGGGCTTTACACCCTACGAATTAATGCTGCAGTTATTGGCCAAAGGCAATGATATTTTTACGGGCGGCAGGGAATATTATGCTCATCCCAATTATAGGGAATCAGATAAAGCCAATATTATTCATCAGAGCAGTGCAACCGGCATGCAGGCAATACCAACCACCGGTATAGCACAGGGCATACAATATTTGGAGAAAATAAATTCTCCATTATTAAAAAAAAACCATCCGCTAAATACATCAATTGCCGGCTTCCGGCTGCCCATTGTTATCTGCTCATTTGGCGATGCGTCCATTACAGAAGGTGAGGTAAGCGAGGCTTTTCAGTTTGCAGCATTACATCAGTTGCCAATCATTTACCTGGTACAAGACAATAACTGGGGTATTAGTGTAGCAGCTACCGAAGCCCGGACGAACAATGCACACGAGTTTATCCAGGGCTTTAAAGGCATTAAGAGCATCAGTATAAACGGGAGTGATTTTGAAGAGAGTTACGATGTAATGAAAAATGTGGTGGACGAAGTTAGGTTCAGCCGCTCCCCATATTTGGTACACGCTAAAGTGCCACTGCTGGGGCATCATACCAGCGGTGTACGAAAAGAATTTTATAGGCCGGAAGAAGACCTTAGTAAACATTTTAAAGATGATCCGGGTCCAAAACTGCGTAAAAGGTTAATTGATATTGGTATAGTAGAAAACAAGCTCCAGGCAATTGAAAAAGAAGCTGCCGAATCGGTAGCAATGCAATTCGCTGATGCGGTTGCAGCCCCGGAGCCAGATACTTCAACCGTCGGGGATTTTGTTTTCGCCCCCACACCTGTTACCGGAGAGAGCGGGGAACGTAGCCCGGCAGGAAAAGAAAAAGTAATGATGGTGGACGCCGCCTTATTCGCCATACGTGAAATAATGGAAGAATATCCTGAAGCGGTTTTGTATGGACAGGACGTAGGACGAAGGCTGGGTGGCGTGTTTAGGGAAGCAGCTACTTTGGCACAGCAGTTTGGCGATCATCGTGTATTCAATACCGCTATACAGGAAGCCTATATTATTGGGTCCGCGGCAGGCATGAGTGCAGTAGGCCTAAAGCCCATTGTGGAAGTGCAATTCGCCGACTACATTTACCCCGGGTTAAATCAATTAGTAACAGAAATATCCAAAAGCTGTTACCTCAGTTGTGGCAAATTCCCGGTTCAAACGATTATAAGGGTTCCGATTGGCGCTTATGGTGGCGGAGGCCCTTACCATAGTGCTAGTATAGAGAGCACATTGCTTTCTATCAAAGGGATAAAAATTGTATATCCCTCCAATGCCGCGGATATGAAGGGCTTATTAAAAGCGGCGTTTCTCGATCCTAACCCTGTAATAATGCTGGAACACAAAGGACTGTATTGGAGTAAAGTGCCTGGCACCGAAGATGCGAAAACGATTGAGCCTTCAAGAGATTATATTATACCATTAGGTAAAGGGGCAATTGTTTTGCAAGCCAATGAAACTAGCATTGCCAGGGGAGAAAGCTGTTGTGTAATAACTTATGGAATGGGGGTTTACTGGGCAAAAGCCGCTGCTAAAGATTTTGCGGGGAAGGTAGAAATAATTGATCTAAGAACTTTGTTTCCACTGGATGAAGAGCTGATTTTCGCTACTGTAAAAAGACATGGTAAGTGTTTGATAGTAACCGAAGAGCAGCAAAACAACTCATTTGCGGAAGCTTTATCCGGCCGGGTATCAAAGGCTTGTTTTAATTATTTGGACTGTGCGGTAGAAGTAATAGGCGCTTTAAACCTGCCTGCCGTTCCAATGAATGTTGGGCTGGAGCAATCCATGTTGCCCAATGCCGGCAAGGTTTCAGGAAGATTAAATCAGCTTTTAAGCAATTAGCAATCTGGCTTTTGGCAAAATCGCCTATATTTGCAGCCCGAAATGTCGGGGTATCCGCTATCAGGGGGATGGTTAAAGCATCGGATTCATATCCGCTGGTTAGCGGACGGCAGCAGTTCAAGGTTGCAGAATAAAAGATGAAAAAATATTTTGTCGGGGTAGCTCAGCTGGTTAGAGCATCGGATTCATAACCCGAAGGTCGGCAGTTCAAGTCTGCTCCCCGATACAGAGCCCCTTATTCAGGGGCTTTTTTATTTTTTATGCACTTTACTGTTTATATACTCTACTATAGCAGGAACAATAAAATTTACATTGGCTTTACCTCCAATCTTATTCAAAGATTTTATTCGCACATTATATTGGGAACAAAGGGACACACAAAAAAATATCGCCCATGGATTGTTATATATACAGAGGTTTTCACGACAAAGCGGCAAGCTATGATAAGAGAAAAACAGTTGAAACCTGCTACTGGAAGAAAATGGATATCGGATAAAATAAATCAACAATATAACATTTAGGGATTTATTGATGGTTAATAGAAGCTGGTTAAAGCATTGGATTCATATCCGCTGGTTAGCGGACGGCAGTTCAAGTTTGCTCCCCGATACAATAAAGCATGTAGAATACAATTTCTACTTGCTTTTATTGCATTTATGTTCTCCTTAGTCTTAAAAAATGTAGGTACAAAACTGCAGGTTTAATTTAATTTTATACCAGAATACTTCTTTGTTATTGCAAAAGATAGTGTGCAAAAAAATCATTTGAAATTGATGCCCTTTTAGCAAGGCATATAAAAATTATTGATTATTATTTTGGAGCGATACGCAAAGGGATTTCAGGGGAGATACTTTTACCCTGGCTTTTTGCAGATTAATTAAGTAAAGCGTAAAAAGCAGTTGTGTTTTTAAAATTAAAATGACTATGTTAAAGAAAACGCTAACTTGTAAAACCATTTAATTAATCATTATTTCTTTTAAAAATCATCACCATATTTTTCCTTCACCCCAACCAATCAATCAAAAATCATGAACAGTTCAAGAAGATCATTTATAAAAACAAGTTCAGTGGCGCTTGCGGGTGCCGCAGTATTTTCCAATAAAATTTTTGCGGCCCCCAAGCCTGAAACAATCCTGGGTATTCAACTTTATTCGGTACGGGAGGATATGAAAAAAGATCCGGTGGGTACTTTGAAATTACTTGCGGCTATTGGCTACAAATATGTAGAACATGCCAATTATATTGACCGGAAATTTTATGGCTATAGCGCTGTTGAGTTTAAAAAAATACTGGATGGCTTGGGAATGAAAATGCTGAGCGGTCATACTGTAATGAATAAAAAGCACTGGGATGCCGCAAAAAGCGATTTTACGGATGCCTGGAAATATACAGTAGATGATGCCGCTGTTGCTGGCCAGCGATATGTTATCAGTCCATCCATGGATGAAACTTCACGGCGTGATGGAGAGGATTTAAAACGCTTTATGGAAATGTTCAACAAAAGCGGGGAGTTATGTAAAAAATCCGGAATGAAATTCGGCTATCATAATCACGATTTCGAGTTTAGTGAAAAACTGAATGGTGTAAAATTGTTTGATATCATTTTGCAGAACACCGATGCCGCCCTGGTTACACAGCAATTGGATATTGGCAATATGTACCATGCAGGGGGCATAGCGCTTGATATTATAAAACAGTACCCTGGCCGTTTTGAACTGATGCATGTAAAAGATGAAATAAAAGTGGCAGGCGAGGGTGAAATGGGTGGAAAATACGAGAGCACTATTTTGGGCAAAGGTATTATACCTGTAAAAGAAGTGATTGATCTGGGTAAAAAATCGGGTGGTACAATTCATTTTATTGTTGAACAGGAATCGTACCAGGGTAAACCGCCAATTGATTGCGCAAAAGAAGATTTTGTGATGATGAAGAAGTGGAAATATTGAATTTCAATAAAAAATGCAAAAATAGCAGCACCCTTTACTCAAACTATCGGGTGCTTTTTTTTGTTCATTTTATTGAAATGTACAGGGTTGTCAATGTAAGCCGGCTGATGTTTTTCTACGAATAACGTGGGTAAAGTACCCCAATGGTATTCAGTACTCTTGATTCAAGTGTAACATCGGGATGCCCCGATAAAAAATCGGGGCAAGTACCCAAATAAGCTGCGGCTGATGCTTCGCTAATAATCCCGATGCATCGGGAGGTAAAATTTACAGGTCTTTTATTTTCAAAGGGCGAACTGTTTTTTAAAGGGGGGCATAATTTGAAGGCCCTGTTTTGCCCCCGGCCCTCCCGATGAACCGGGACAGGCTTTCCCGAAAAATCGGGATGTTCCAAAAGGGGAGGCCTTCTGCCAGTTCATTAACTACGCCTGATGAACCGCCCAGTATAACGCAATTAAAGTTCCCCAATGGTATTCAGTACACGAGGGCGATGCAACGATGCTCCACATAGCTTCTTAGCCCGGACAAAAAAGAATGGTTGTATAAAAGGGTGTCCCGATACGCATACGCTATCGGGATTATCAACGCAAGGATGTTTATTCAGGGATCAGATGCCTGGACAATGAAGTTTAAAATAAGATTCAACTTAAATATATTTTTCAATATCGTTCAGCGATATAGGCTTTTCCAAAAAATTGATGGAGCCGTCTAATTTATGTTTGAAATCTTTGGCTAACTGGTAAGCGCTTATCAGCGTGAGGTTCATGGCGGGATATTTTTCATGAATTTCATCAGCCAGATCCCAGCCCATACCATCCGGTAAATTATTATCCAACATCAAAGTATCAGGCTTAATAGTATTGAGTATATTCAAACCATCCGACAGGTTATGTGCTATATGAACTTCATAATTTCTTTTAGTAAAAAATTGCTTTAGCAATAAACAGAGATCAATTTCGTCATCTACAATTAGAACTCTTTTCATATTACATAATGATTGTGCACCGGGATACAGGTTGTTAATATATAAAAAAATTGCAGCTATTATTTCGATACATTCAATCAGTAACGATTTAATTACCTTGTAATTTCGAAGAATTTGAATAGTTATCTTTCTCAAAAATAAGATTAATCAGGATCAAAGAGAAGCAAAATTTGGACAAAATGTATAAGAAAAAAATTTCGGGAAAATAACAACCTGGCAATTTGGTTAGTATTGCTGCAAAACCCGCCTTCACTAATAAACCGGTGAAGTTCCAAAATGGTTATCCGTAATTAAGTTTGGGTTACAATAAATGTTTCGCTACTTCCTGAAATAGATAAATTTTATTTGCTGAATTTCAATAACTCCGGCATTGCCCCAATTTTGAATGCACCTGTAAATGCACGGCGGCCACAGGTAAAATTAATTTTTCAAATACAATTAGGCGGGGGAAGTTATTTGTTTGTTACCTTTCAGCCGTCCGAAAAAATAATTACAACAAATGGCATCATTGCAACATCAATTGGTAGTAAGGGAATCTACATTACCAGGTTCGGGGAAGGGTTTATTTACCAAAACCTTTATTCGCAAAGGAACCCGTATCATCGAATACAAGGGAAAAATCACCACCTGGAAAGACGTGGACCACCAAAATGGCACCAACAGTTATATTTATTTTGTAACAAAAGAGCACGTAATTGATGGACTGCCTTTTGAAAACGAAAAGGCCCGATATGTTAATGATGCCCGTGGTTTAACCAAGGTAAAAGGCATCACGAATAATTGTCAATATGTAGAAGATGGGCTTAAAATATTCGTTGAAGCTAAAAAGAATATCCCGGCAGGCAGCGAATTATTAGTAGATTATGGTAAAGAGTACTGGGATGTTATGAAGCTGAATGCTAAATAATATTGGCAGCTTTGGTAAGGATAGGGCGGGCGGAAACGCTTCAATTTTCTGCCAACTTATCAATAAAAGATTTTGTTCAGATAAACAATTCTTGAAGTTAAGCCCATGAATATGTAAACGTTTGCTGATATACAACTATCCAATTTAATTCACCAATATCCATTTTTCCATTTATATTCTGCCAGCAGGGGCTTACTATTCCCATTCATTAAAAAACAGCATTTACACTCCTTATTTATCAATAGCTATTTTATGGATCCCTGTTTTATTTTATCAATTATAGTAGCTTGATTAATGCCGTTTGCTAATGATTGATCTGATCCAATTAATAAAAATACCCTCTCTGTGGTATTGCAAAAATTAAAAAGTGTTATTATCTTGAGCTGTCAAATTGTAATCTTATCAAACAGGTAACAGCATATTATAATAGTAAAGGAATTACTTCCGGTGAAGGCAATATCATCAATTTTACCAGCCCTGTTTTAAAAGCAAATGAAATATCCGTTTATCCAAAAGGAAGTACCGCACCAGGGCCAAAGGGGAAATCATCCGTTAAAAGTTTTGGCGCCACTATCAAAGTGGAAATGGGTAAAGATTTGAAAAAAGCTACAAAACCAGGGTGCTTGTTGTAGTTTAATTATTATAAGATATGCGTTGTTCAAACAGCGCAGCTCTCTTTTAAAGCAATCCTTTTGTTTTATGAATTACTGCATTGTTTAAAACATAAGTTTATATCCATTTATTATTCATCATTTTAAAAACAACCATTATGGCAAAATTAAAAAATGAACCTGCTACCGGCACTTTCAAAATGGGATGGCTTCCTGATGTACCTGATGCCAGGGACTTTTCTTATGCCGCACCTTTAAAGGTGATGCAAAAGCTTCCATCTAAAGTTGACCTGAAAAAATTATGCCCACCCGTTTACAACCAGGGAGGGCTGGGAAGCTGCACCGCGAATGCATTGGGCGCCGCGTTTCAGATAGCACAATTAATTCAGAAAAAGGCCACCTGGATTCCTTCCCGCCTTTTTCTTTATTACAATTCAAGGGTACCTATAAATACTGAAAACTCGGACAGCGGCGCTTTTTTAAGAGATGCGGTAAAAGCGATGAACAAACTCGGGATGTGCAAAGAAACCGAATGGACCTATGACGATGCCAGCACCCCCGGCGCCAAGTTTACAATAAATCCACCAGTAGTGTGCTACAAGCAAGCTTTAGATAACCAGATACTCACCTATCAGCGCCTGCAAAATAGCCTCACCGTATTGCAGGGTTGCCTGGCCGAAGGTTATCCATTCGCTTTCGGTTTTAGTGTTTATGAAAGCTTCATGTCGGATGTCGTTAAACGTACCGGTATCATGCCCATGCCCGATATTTCCAATGAAAGAATGGTAGGTGGGCATGCGGTTTTGGCGGTAGGCTTCGATAATAGCAAACAGGCGTTTTTAGTAAGGAACTCCTGGGGAAAAACATGGGGTTTGGCAGGTTATTTCTGGATGCCTTATCCCTACGCCACCAGCCGGCAGGCGTCGGATTTTTGGACTGTGCGAACCATAGAAGGAAGGCCCGCAAGGAAGAAGAAAGCTGTTTCAAAAAAATAAAAAAAAGTGGCCTCCCTACTCCTGGCCTTTAGCGGTTTAAAGTTCATCTCTTTTATTTTTTGTCCGGGCCAGGAAGCTATGTGGTTCATCGTTGCGTCGCCCTCTTGTACCGCATACCATTGGGGAACTTTGCCCATGTTATTTGTAGAAGGGCAACAGTAACCTTGCATTGGCAACACTGTTGATTTCAATAGCATGGGCAATTTCCATTCGCGTTTTTTTGAACCTATTTTGGAACGATCATTAACAACTACTTTTTATTGTTTATCGGGATGCATCCGAATTATCTTTAGTAAAAATATAAAGTAGTTTTTTATTTTTATATGGAAACAAAAACATTAAATATCAGGGAGGCCTTTGAAGTAACCTTAAAAGGAAAAGGTACGGCAGGATACGAGTGGCAATACAACATTACCCCGGCGGATATAGTTTCCGTAGAACAAATAAAACAACCGGCAAATAAAGGCAGATCGCCTATACCCGGCAGTTCATCAGATGAAACATTTAAAATAACCGCTCTTAAAAAGGGATCGTGTACGCTACATTTTTACCTGGTACGCACCTGGGAGCCCCCATCTGTAAAACCCAAAGAGGAAAAAAAGATAAAGATTACAGTAGAATGATAATTTATCCCGGCATTCCTCCGATGCACTTATCAAATTGCTTATCTGGCCAGCCCTTTTATAGATGGTCTAAAATATTTTTATAAACTCCTGCATATTGCATCCCTACCGCATCATAGTTAAATAAAGCGGTGGCTTTTTCCGCAATTGCAGCCTGGTTATAAGAGGAATAATTATCAATCATTTGCATCATCGCCCCGGCCAAAGCTGCTTCATTTTCGCTTTCCACCAAAATGCCGTTTTCGTTGTCAATTAATTCGGGTACACCTCCTACCCTGCTGCTGATAACAGGCAGGCCACAGCACAATGCTTCCAATACCACACAGGGCAAATTTTCATAGCGGCTGAATAATACCAGCGCCGAGGATTGCTGCATCTGCTTCGCCACTTCGGGGTAGGGAACAGCGGCTTCAAAAGCAACCTGTTCGGACAACCCGTACTGGCGGGAGAGCGAAACCAGTGTTTCCTCATTGTTACCGATCATCAGCAATTCAAAATCATGCCCACTATCCTTAACTATTTTACATGCCCTTAAAATCCCCTCCGGGTTCTTTATATTCCCCATAGCGGAAGGATGAATAAAGCGAAACTTTTGGGCGGTGACAGGCTGATAATAAAAGAAGCCGGTATCCACCACATTGGGAACTACTTTGTACGGAATGGTGGTAAAATAATTATTGACCATTTTTCCAAGTCCATCCGATACCGGTAAAAACAGCGCTGCATCTTCCAGTATCTTTTTATTCAATGCTTTGAATAAGCGGTTGCTGTTGTAAATATTCGGCAGGCATTGCGGGTTATAACCCGACCAATGTTCGGTGGCCACAAAAGGAATACGGTATTTTTTTTTTAGCCAGCGTGCCAGCAAACCCGCTTTCATGGCTACCTGCACATGTACGATGGACGGTGCCCCTTCCCTGGCAACTATCTGCCGGTATATTTTCTTTTGAAGCTGTAGATATTTTCTATAGGAAAGGAATTTTTCAACCATCCCTCCCCATCCCGACCTGCCATAATAAACTTTATAAACAGTTAGGTTTTGCTCCACCGATCTTTCTATTTCAACCGTGTTATTTTTTATTGAATCGTCTTTTGCAACATACAGCACCGTTAGTTTAGCAAAACGGCTTACCGCTATCGCATGACGCTCAATAAAATCACCATCAAAAGCATCGTTTCGGCCGGGGTACCAGCTTGCAAGGCATAAAACATTATACATGTTGCTTGTTTTTAATGATGGTAACCAAAGCAATAATACAATCCCCATTGAACGGGTAGTTCTTTAAAACCATGTTAATGCTGCTTTTCGGTTGGTAATACATGCCAAAATGCAATTGCTCCAGTTCAAACCTTTTATCATCAAATAGCCGCCGAAGTGTATAAGGTGAAAAATACCAATGATGAAGGGGATGAATTGATTCGGTTTTATTAAAACTGGCAGCCAAACAATCCAGCGAAGTATAATTAGGCACGGTAACCAATACTTTGGTACCACCAGGAAAACTTTTGTATAATACCTCAATTGCCTTGTACGGTTCTTCAAGGTGTTCCAATACTTCTGACAGCAAAATAATTTCCGGTTTAAAGTATGTTGCTTCCAAAGGGTATTGCAGCGTGATATCTCCATAAACCACGTTTTCATCCTTGGTTATTTCCCTGTACTGCCGAATCGTATTTTTATCAATATCCAAACCCATTACACTGTTTGTTATTTTTTGTATTTGAAGATGTAATAATGACCCATTGCTTATTTTTTCAAGTGTAAAAGGATGGTCTGAAAAACCAATGTGCAATATTCTTTTATCAATACATTGCTCCAGAATAAAGTCTATGCGGTTAAATACTGAAATGTCATTGGCACGCACATTTTGGAGCCAGAAAGTATTTTCTCCACTGATCAAGTACCGAAGGCTACGCTTTAGCATCGCCATTGCCATCCAGGTAAGAACCCATTTTAATTTTTTTATGATCTTCAAAGCAGGTTATCTATTTTATGGTGTAGTATTTTTTTTAAACTGATTGAAAATAATGTTTATTTCTGCTTTGTTGGGATAAAAAAAATCTGTTACACTGCAATCATATTTAATTTTGTACAACCACAACAGGTAAATGCAACAAACTAAATAAGCTGTACTACTTACCAGAGCGGCTGCATTGATACCACCTATTGGTATCAGCAACACATCCCCAGTTACTACAATTATTAATGCGAGCAGAGAAGCCACCAGATTGGCCCTTAATAGTTTTTTACCAGCCAGGTGGGCCGCCAAAACAGTTATGATGCTTAATGAAAAAAAACCTGGCAGGTATAAAACCAGGGCTATATACATTAAGTTAAAACCGCTGCCAAATAACCAGGGTAATATCCAGTTGGCGGTTAATATAATTGTTATTGTTACCGGTACAAAAATAAGTGTTATAGCCCTGCATAATCGCTGCACTTTACTTACCGGTATTGAACCGTCATCGCCAATGCTATATGGAAAAACCACGCTTGCAATTATTGAAGGCACCAATATTATTAACTGGCCAAATTTCGACACCTGAACATAATTACTTAAAGCTATATCGCTACAATATTTTTGCACGAAAAAATAATCTATTCTTGTTACCAGGAAGAAGGCCACATTACAGATGAGCGCAATGAATGAATAATTAAAAATTTTTTTTGCGACAGGTGTTATAATGACAAAAGATACGCTGCTCTTTTTTGTGCTAAATAAAATTACTAATACCAAACAAATAGCCTGTAGCGAAAGATTGACGATATAAGTAAGTGTAAAATAATTCTTATCCGCTTCATTCACTGGCTTTATGAGCCACCAGTAAATTAAGAATGATGTTGTAACAAAATTTACAATGCAGGTAATAATATTAAGGGAGATAAACCATTTTTTTGCATGGAAAAAAGCGGAAAAATAGATTAGTACCAGGTTACTTAAAATAAATAAAACCGATAAATGGATGCTTATTGAAAATTTAATATGCCGTAACATTACCCAGCTTATTACACCCTGAACTACCAGCAGCGGTAAAATAAAAGCTAAAATTGAAGTTATTGTACGGTTGTCTTTACTGGCATAAAAAGTAATGCCCGATTCAAGGCTCATACTTACAATCAATTGTATAAAGGATAATACAGCAATATCATAAAAAAAAATTCCACTATCTGCAACACCTAACAATCTTACCATTAATAAATTGATCAAAAACAAGAGCGCTGTATTGATCAGTTTCCAGGCAATGGTATGTTTCAGTATTTTATTAAAATGCATATCGTGCTGACCGTAACGTTATTAAAACTTCAATATTAAAAAGTTATTATTTGCAAGAGTGAATTCCAATTGTCGCTTTCCTTTCCCGGCTGTGGCCGGTGAGGACAGCGACCACGGCTGCTTTCGCTGGCTGGTGCCACCACCAGCCAGCCACAATTTGAAATGCACCCTTTCGCAAAGTACTAAAAGCCTGTAATAATTGCCTGCATTACTTTCTTGCTTGTAGCGGAAAGGTGGAAAAATAAAAACAACCCATAAAAACCATCCAGGTGAAATAGTTGATCCGCATTAAAAAAAAGTCGAAAACCAAAAACAGGCAAAACAAAATTATTAGGATTCTGTCAAACTTACGGGTAAATAAACCCACTGCGAATAACAGCTCTGCCACGGTTGCCAATAAAAATAAAATGTAAGATATAACCTCATGTTGGACCAGGAAATTTACACATTTTGTAAACCAATCGTTATTACTTACAAGCAGGGCGGTGTGCTGTTTTAACAATATGCCCGCCATTTGTTCAATATTAAAAATTGACATGCCCCTGAACTTCCAAATTGCCGCTGAAACTAAAATAAGGATAAATATTATTCTTACCGCATGCAAATAATAATAGAAACCTTTTACAGTAACAGCCGATAAAATCAGGGGAATCAATATCCAGCTTATGTAGCCCTCAATGCTAATGTAAGATATTGAAGTGAAGAATATTCCATAAATGATGGTAAATACAATGGAGCAAAATGCAATTACAGCTTTTCCCCTAAAATCCTTAATGGCAGCTATTGTCAATAATATGGGCAGCGCCAGGTAAAGTACGTCAAAGCATATACGCAGGCTACGGTTATAAACTAAAAATCGCTGAATATTACTCAGCATCAGCACATTGAGGGTAAAATCCAACCGGTTTAAAAAGAACACCGGATTTATGGATGAAAATAATAAGCCATTGAACCAAAACCAGCTATAGTTTATTAAAAAACACAGCAGATAAAAGAAAGCAAATTGTTTGGTATGTTTTTCAGTGAGCAACAATACAGGTAACTTTTACAGGTGTACCAACGGCGGTTAACTGACCGAATTGCCAAATATATTTCTGTTGAAAAGCTTCCAATTGGTTGATCTTTTCTCCGGTTATTTTTTCAATAATATTTTCATACCATTTTGTAAAATCTTTGTCAGTAACGGAATTGGTATAATTTTCCTTTTTCATCCACTGTCCTATACCTGTTTTTTTCAATATCCGTTGCATGGTATTAAAAACCATTTCATTATTTTCTTTCTCAATCAAATACTCTTCTAAATAAACCTGCATGTGATCTTTTTCCGCCGTAGTATATCTTGTAAAATCCAACTTGTTTTTATTTATAAACAACAGTATCACATTTTGCGTATCACTTATATGGTATCTGCCACTATACATACCATACTGCAAAAGTGGTGTAGCCACAGCGCCCTGCTTATAATTGAGAAATGCCCAAATAAAAATAAACAATAAAAAAAACACCGTTCCTTTTTTATTGAAATGCCACAATTCTTTTAGAAACATACAAATAAAATATTTTTACAGTTACAATAATAAGCCTATAAATTAATGGGAATTCAACAGGAAGTATTAATTTTTATCCTTTTCCTGTAGAAGCGAATGCTAATTTTACAAATTAAAGATAAACCGCTTTATGGCATTACAACGAAAAATTAATACAAAAGCCAAGGCCGAAATAAATACCGGATTTGGTACCAATACATCCGACTATGGCGGGCATTTCGTGAATAAGGACGGAAACCCCAATATTGAAAAAAGAGGGGTCAGCTATTTTGTCAGGATGAGCTTGTACCATACTTTGCTGTAGCTACCCCGATGGAAATTTTTATGCTTGATACTAACTTTTTATGCAGCGCTGAATTTAATTTTCGCAGTTATATATTTTACCATTGGTATGGAACACCTGGAAGGCATCAAGGCGGATAGCGCCCTGGAGGAATTTGGCGAAGCCTATTTTTTTAGCGCCCAAACCTTTACCACGGTTGGCTATGGGCGCATTAGCCCGCCTTCGCAACACCCCTCAACCGGAAATGGGTAATCCGGGTTTCATTTTTGAACATTTTCCAAGAGTTATTTAAGGAAGATTTGTTAACCAGCTTCGGTATTTCATGAGATCATCCCTGTCGGGCCGACACAGTCAGGCAGGGTTGTGCCCTCTTCTATACAACCATACTTTTTTTTGTCCGGGCAGAAGAATTTCATAGCGTTCCCGAAAAATGCCGAAAGGTCGGCACAGGTCGGGATTTCGCAATACAGTTTTTTGTCCAAACTATATTTCATTTCTCAACATCGTTGCATCGCCCTCTTGTACTGAATACCATTGGGCAACTTTAATTGCGTTATATTGAGCGGTTCATAAGGCGCAGTTTACTATTGGCAATTTTCATTTTATACACAACAGTACGGCTAAAGATTTACCTTACAGGGGTTTCAATTATTTTAAATTATTCATGGACAAAAGTTTAAATAAATACATCAGCGAAACGGGTTTTTGCTCCCGCAGGGAAGCGGATAAATACATTGACCAGGGCAGGGTAACCATCAATGATAATGTGGCTATTAAAGGCAACCGGGTAATGCCCGGTGATGTGGTGGAGATAGATGGAGGGCCTGTTAAAAAGAAAGACAAAACGGTTTACATTGTTTTTAATAAACCCGTTGGGATTACCTGTACCACCGATCTGAAGGACAAACACAATATTATTTCTTTTATCAATTATAAAAGCAGGGTTTTTCCTATCGGCAGGCTGGATAAGCCTTCTGAAGGATTGATATTTTTAACCAATGACGGGGACATTGTCAATAAAATATTACGTGCCGGTAACAATCATGAAAAAGAATACATAGTTACAACCGACAAGCCGGTTAATGCGGGGTTTGTTGAAAAAATGAGCAACGGAATCCGCATATTGGATACGGTTACTAAAAAATGTTTTGTAAAACAGGAAGGGAAAAACCGGTTCAGGATCATCCTCACGCAGGGATTAAACAGGCAGATCAGGCGAATGTGCCTGGCTTTAGGCTACAACGTAACCACGCTGAAAAGGGTAAGGATAATGAATATAACACTCTCGGGTTTACCCGTTGGCAAATGGCGTTATTTTACGCCAGGTGAAATAGAAACGATTGAGAAATTAGTTGCCGCTTCCAGTAAAACAGCGGAGGGTTCAAATTATGTTGATAATGATGTGCAGGAATAAAATCAGCGCCCCCGTAAGATGTCTGATTTTTTGATGTCTGATGCCTGATTTTTTTAATGACGGGATGCTTTAGGGAAATCGGAACAATCAAAAATTCTGATGCCTTATTTTTTGATGTAACCGGAACTTCTGAAATGGAAATAATAAATACAGTAAGATGTCTGATGCCTGATTTTTTTTAATGACAGGATACTGTTAGGGAAAGCTGCCAATTCAGGCCTGATGTTTCTCTATTTACAACGTGGAAAAAGATCCCCAATGGTATGCCGTACAAGGGAGTCCCGATTTTCGGGATTTTGATAACACAACGATGATCCCATGAAAAACAAATGCGTGTAACATTAAACCCTAAATCCCAAACCTTAAACCTTTAACCTTTCACCATCCTCTGCCTCAGGGCTTCGTACAAAATGATGCCGGTGGCTACCGATACATTTAAAGATTCAAAATCCCCGGTCATGGGTATTTGAAATTGCTCATCACATATTTTCATTAATGCGGGGTAAACGCCATGTTCCTCGCCGCCCATCACCAATGCACATGGTTCTTTTAGTTCCAGTTCAAATGATTTTTTGATGGCAGTCATTTCACTGGCAAAAACTTTTATCCCGTTGAGGTGAAGTTCGTCCACCGTTTTCATTAAACTGTTTACCCTGCAGACAGGAATCTTTTCTAATGCGCCTGCGGAAGTTAAAATAGCGTCTTCATTTAAAGCCCCTACCCCTTTATCAGGAATGATGATGGCATTTACGCCAAAGCAAAACGCACTTCTGGCGATAGCGCCAATGTTCCTGATATCCGTTATCCCATCCAATATTAAAAATAGCGGCACTTCACCCTTTTCTACGATAAATGAAATTACATCCTGCAGGTCCTGATATTGAATTTTACTGATCACTGCCACACAACCCTCATGGTTACTGATGTTGAAGCCGTTGAGCTTTTCAACCGGCACTTTATTGATGGGTACAAGGTTTTGCTCAGCCAGTTTTTTTATTTCATCTATCACCTCGCCATGTATGGTAGTTTGCATATAAATACGCTCCAACTGCTTACCGGATTGCATGGCCTCTATGATGGCCTTACGGCCAATTACCAAAGTGTTTTTCTTTGGGCGGTGTTGTTGTTGCCTGAAATTTTTCACAATTCAAAATTAAGATTTATTGATGCTAACCCGTATAGGGTTTTTCTTTTCTTTTTTAATAATAGCAAAACGGTTGATAGGTTAAATAAGAAAATTGCATTTGCTTTCCGTAGTGGTTATAGAAAAAGAAGCACATAGCGTACCTAACGGTACGTCAACATTTTTAATGTTATTCTTTATGCTACCTATATACTGTGCCTAAAGCCTCAAAGAAACCAACGTATTTATACTGCACAAGGGATAAAAACGTGAGGAAAAATTTTTGTCCGGGCAGTGAAGCAATGAGAGCATTCCCGAAAAAAATCGGGATTTCGCAATACAGTTTTTTTGTCCAAACTATATTTCCATGCTCAACATCGTTGCATCGCTTGCCGACACTATTTGTCGGCATCCCGATGTTACACTTGAATCGGGACTTGTACTAAATACCATTGGGCTCCCGATGCATCGGGATTAAATTAATTCGAGACCGTATTTTATTTGGTTATTGTACAAAATAAATATCACTAATTTATCCCTTGCGCAGTATATAAACTCATGCAAATAAAAAAACCATAAGCTCTTTCAAACTTATAGTCTTCTTAAACCTCCCGATTTTTCGGGAGGCATGGGGAGGCCTTTTTATTTCAACCCAAATAGTTTTTTTACGTCTTTTACCGCATCCAGTTTTTCCCAGGTAAACAGTTCTACTTTTTTCTTGATTGATTTACCATAAGGAGATGTAAATGTTTTTTCTACCACTTCATTCTTGCGTCCCATGTGCCCATAAGCCGCTGTTTCGCTATAGATGGGGTTACGTAATTTTAACCGTTGTTCTATAAAGTAAGGGCGCATATCAAAGCATTTCATGCCCATTATCATTTTAGCGATTTTACCGTCAGTTAAATTTATTTTGGCTGTACCATAAGTAACCACATTGATGCTGGTTGGTTGCGCCACACCAATAGCGTAACTAACCTGAACCAATACCTCATCGCATAAGCCCGCCGCCACTAAATTTTTAGCTATATGACGGGTAGCATAAGCAGCGCTTCTGTCCACTTTACTTGGATCTTTACCACTGAATGCGCCACCGCCATGGGCGCCTTTACCACCATAGGTATCTACAATGATTTTACGGCCTGTTAATCCGGTATCGCCATGTGGCCCGCCAATTACAAATTTACCAGTTGGGTTAATATGGTATTTGATCTTGTTGTTGAATAAATGCGCATACTTTGGATACTTTGCCACTACCCTTGGTATCAGTACATTGATGATGTCTTTTTTGATCTTGGCCAACATGGTTTCTTCCTTCCCAAAATCATCATGCTGTGTAGAAACTACGATGGCATCAATACGGACCGGGCGGTTGTTATCATCGTATTCCAGGGTAACCTGGCTCTTTGCATCGGGGCGCAGGTACTTGATTTCTTTATTCTCCCTGCGTATGGCGGCCAATTCAATTAATAGAAAATGCGCCAGGTCCAATGCGAGGGGCATATAATTCTCTGTTTCATTCGTTGCATAACCAAACATCATTCCCTGGTCACCCGCCCCCTGTTCCTCTTTTTTCTTTTTATCCACCCCCTGGTTTATATCAGCAGACTGTTCGTGAATGGCGGAAATTATACCGCATGAATTGGCTTCAAACATATACTCGCTTTTGTTGTATCCTATCTTACGGATTACACCACGTGCTATTTCCTGTACATCCAGGTATGCTTTGCTTTTTACTTCGCCGGCAAGTACTACTTGTCCGGTAGTTACCAAAGTTTCGCAGGCTACTTTACTATTGGGATCGAAGGCCAGGAAATTATCAATCAAAGCATCACTAATCTGATCGGCTACTTTATCCGGGTGTCCTTCACTTACGGACTCTGATGTAAACAAATAAGGCATATAGTTTTAAATTTTGAGGTGCAAAGATAGGGTTACCGTTGAAAAGAACAAAGCCTCCATTTTTAAAGGAGGCTTTATCAATTATTTTTTAAATTTTATATCCTGGAATATACGATCCGCATACGAAGCCGGTGTTTGGAATTAGCGCCGTTACCAATTTTTACTCTTCCATAAGCAAGGTTATTTTTATAAGTGAGGTTAAATCCATAATAATTTAGATTGTACGGTGCATACACCCTGAACTTATAGTTAGTTCCACCTTTTGTTACCAGGTTCTGTACATATCTCGTAAGATTAAACGTGTAATAAGACCTTGTGCCGAATGCATCTGTCGTAGTTCTTAAATATCCGCCATAATAATTATGATCTATACTACCTGATGGAAAGAAAGCTGTTGAATTATCCGGGTTATAAAATTCATTGGGACTAAGGTCAAAATACAAAGGCTTGTATTTTTTTGTACTGCCAGTATCAATCAGGTCGAGGTATAAGAATTTAGGGGCGGTTAACACATCATCACCAGCGCTACCGGGTACCTGCTCTAAAAATATTTCAGCACGATGAATAATTCTATTGGATAATGTTGATAAAGCCGGAACCTTTAAACTGATAGCCGAACCGGGCGCTGATTGAATATACAATGCAGTGGGATCCGGAGCATTTGGAAACTGTGCTGTGGAGGTATCCCTAATGAGGGAATTCGCATTAGCGGATGCAGTTAAGTTAAACAAAGTTCCGTTAGATAAAGGGAAAGAAGAAAATGCGGTATCCAATTTAGTATTGGCGGCAACATAATGGATTTCCAGCCGGGTGGCAGCATCAGTTAAACTGATATAGAACAATCCATTGGCATCATTGCCCCCATCCGCAACAACTGCGAACCCTTTGTATTTACTTTTGAAAAGTGAATCGCTATAAAAAAAATTATTAGGTTTATCTTTTGCGGAATCCCTGCTTACCAGTGCCGCTAAAAATGAATTACTTAATTTAATACGGATCTGCCTGGTTACAGAATCTTTTTTACTGGTCCTTAATATCGTATAATTTTTCAAATCAGGCTGATATACGGTTTTTTCACCTAATAAATTACCGAGGTACATTTTGTCAGGCTGAAAACTGAGCAGATGAGAAACAGTATCTGCAAAATTGGCCGTGTTTTCATCTAACTGATAAACCTTGAAACGTTGGGGCCTGGAGGTATCACCATAAAAACTTGTATAGGAGAGACAAAGAAAAACAGAATCAAAATGCGTGGCGGCATTCAGTGCAGGGTTGATCGTATCTTTTGAATTGCCAAAGAAGTAAGGGAAAAAGGCCGGCTTAAGCTGCAGGAAAATATTAGCTTTTGTTTTACCAAAAACCGGGTCATTATTAATGCTTCCCAATACATGGGTTTCAGTCCGGCTCAACCTTGAAGTATCGGTAATTTGTTCTCTTGCAGCATCAATGGTAAGTGTATCAGCGAAAGTAAGCACATTGTCAACTGCGGGGAGCAGGTCTGCACCAAGTTCGGTGCTATCAATTTTGGTACAACCCCAGTTAAATAAAGAAACACAAGCCAAACCGGCTAATAAACATAAAAATTTTCTTTGCACAAAAACGGTATTTAAGAAATGTGGGTTGGTATTATTTACTATTTGGAAAGGTCGGCATATAATTGTAAATAGTCTGTTAAATCACCTTCAGTATTAAAGGGCAAAGTTTTTTTACCTTTTATTTTACTGAATTCAGCTACCAGTTTTTTATCTACATTTTCCGCCCCGAAAGTAACGGCATCCGAATACGCGGCGCCTCCCCTGAACATGGCCGTGTTATTGGTATCCTTGAAAAAATCAAGCTCTTTTTTAGTAACGTTATCATTGATGGTAGCAAGTTGGAGGAAATCGGCTCCCAACTTTTCCTTGAATGTATTTTCACCAATAGTATAAATGACTTTGCAATTACTGAAAACCGGTTCCTTTTTATATGCTGTCTTAATAAACATGGGAATCAGGCCTGTCATCCAGCCACTGCAATGAATAATGTCCGGGGGCCAGCCAAATTTCTTTACGGTTTCCAACGCACCTTTACAAAAAAGGGCGGTCCTTAACCCATTGTCATCATACCATTTTTCATTTTCATCAGTAAAAATGGATTTGCGTTTAAAAAAATCTTCATTATCCAGGAAGTAAACCTGCAACCTTGCATTGGGTAAAGAAGCTACTTTAATAACCAGGGGATAATCATCACCATCAATGGAAACATTAATTCCGGATAAACGAACCACTTCATGTAAGCGATGCCTCCTTTCATTGATAATACCAAACCTTGGCATTATGCATCTTACTTCCATTCCGCTATCATTCGATTTTATCGCCAATTTGTTAATGATCTCCGCAAATTCTGTAAGTTCTACATAAGGGGACATTTCGTTGGCAATAAATAAAATTCTTTTTTTTGTTGACATTTGTGCTTGGTTAATGAGTCATCCTGAGTTTCCCTAAGGGCGGCAAAGCTACAATAATTTTCCTTACAATCAATATACACCCTACATTTGAAGCATAACATCCATATAAAATGATCATATTTAAACAGCCTGCCAACATTCGTTCTTTTCTTTTATCAAAAAAAACAGCACGGATAACAACAGGTTTTGTACCTACGATGGGCGCATTGCACAGTGGGCATATTGGCCTGGTTACAAAAGCCCGTAATGAATCCCGATTAGTTATTTGCAGCATCTTTGTAAATCCAACCCAGTTTAATGACCCCAAAGATTTTGAAAAATATCCCGCTACAATAGAGAAAGATATTTATTTATTGGAAAAGGCTGGATGCGATATATTGTTTTTACCATCTGTGGCTGATATTTATCCAGATGGTTTTAAACCCAGCCGTAACTACGATCTGGGAATCTTGGAAACTATTCTTGAAGGCAAATTTCGACCGGAACATTTCCAGGGTGTGTGCCAGGTGGTACATCGGTTATTGGATATTATCATTCCTTCAAAATTATACCTGGGGCAAAAAGACTTTCAGCAATGTATGGTAATAAAAAAATTAGTTGAGCTGTTGGGGATTGAAACAGAAATAATTATTTGCAAAACCCAACGGGAGCCGGATGGGCTTGCTATGAGCAGCCGCAACCTTAGATTGAATGAAGCGGAAAGAAAAAAAGCACCTGCTTTATACCAAGCCCTTCTTTTCATAAAAAAAAATATCAAAGCCGGTGATATCGTGAAGTTAAAGTATAGCGCTAAACAGTTATTGATTGAAGATGGGTTTAAAGTTGATTATGTGGAAATAGCTATTACAGGCACACTTGAAATAATTCAAAAATGGGATGGTAAAATACCCGTGGTAACTTTAGCCGCCGCCTATTTAACTGAGGTAAGACTGATTGATAATATCATCTTAAATGAAACCCCCAACCCCTAAAAGGGCAATGTCATTTAGCCAGGGGTTAAAGTAGATTAAATGTAATTCCTACGGAGTTTTTCGAAAAGCTTATGAACTTTCTACAATCATTACATCCGCCTATGGCGGATGACAGTATTATAGAAACATTAAGGAATACAAAGCCTTTTAAACCCGTCGCGGCTGGGTGATATTATTTCTTGACTAAATGACATTGCCCTAAAGAGGAGAAAGAATACTTAGCCAACCTTAAGTTTACCCTTTAAAGGTTGGATCCTTTTCTCAACATAACTTCGTAATTTGTAGCCCATTATGAAAAAAGCGGTACTTACAATTTTAAAATATCTGTTTTTTTTAGGGCTGGGTATTTTCCTGGTATGGTGGAGCATTCATAAAATGGGGGATAAAAACTGGGAGGAATGTAAAACAGCGCTCAAATCGGCCAGGTATGTACTTTTTATCCCGGTATTTTTTATTCTGACCGCAAGCCATATCAGCAGGGCCATTCGATGGAAGATATTAATGAAACCCATGGGTTATGATCCAAGCCTGATGAATACTTTTTTTGCCGTGATGGTAGGTTATCTTGCCAACCTTGCCGTTCCCCGCCTGGGCGAAGTATTGAAATGCACCATTTTGGGTAAGTATGAAAAAGTGCCCGCGGATAAACTGGTAGGAACTATTTTGGTGGAAAGGGCCGTTGATGTGGTATCACTTTTAATAGTATTTATCATTGCCTTAGCTACCCAGGTTAATATTATCGGGGAATATGCGAAAACAACGATTAGCGCCAATTTTTTATCAGGTAGTAAAGAAGGGATTATCGTAAAATTAGTAATACTCGTTGCCGCAGTCATAATCATTTACTTTTTATTAAAATTCATTTTTAAGAAATACAGCGGTATCGGTATGGTAAAAAGAATAAACATACTTTTTAATGGCGTAGGTGCAGGGCTAAGCAGCATAAAAAATTTACAGAATAAAACAGCTTTTATTTTGCACACTGTCTTTATTTGGGCTTGTTATGCGGGAGGCACTTACTTAGGTTTTTTCGTTATTCCTGAAACATCAGGGCTTCCCATTGCCGCGGCCTTCCCTGTGTTGGCTTTTGCCAGTATTGGCATGATCATTACACCGGGGGGTATTGGCACTTACCAGTGGTTCATCATGGAAGTAATGGTTTTGTATGGAATAGATGAAGGCCATGGATATGCTAACGGCCTGCTGCAATGGGTTGCTCAGTTTTTTATCATTTTGATGGTAGGTTTTATTTCATTGATAGCCTTACCTTATTATAACAGGAAGCCAGCCCGGCCAGCCACTCCGGAATTGTAAAAATTCAAAACTTAACTTTGCTTTTAATATTATACTTCGCAACTTCGCAACGGACAAAAGCGTGAATAATTTAAACTGCGCAAATGAGAAAATAGTGACATTTACTTTGTTCAATAAAAAAATAAATGAGGCCCGTGTTTAATTAAAAACGCAATTAAAGATCCCAAATGGTATTAAGTACAAGAGGGCGATGCAACGATGTTGAGCATGGAAATATAGTTTGGACAAAAAAACTGTATTGCGAAATCCCGATTTTTTTCGGGAATGCTCTCATTGCTTCACAGCCTGGACAAAAAAATCTTACTTACGTTTTTATCCTTGTGCGGTATCCCTTGAAAAGTTCACTAATTTGCCCGTTGAGAAGTATAATACAGGCAACACTTTAATTTCGCCCAATCATTTTATAAAAATTTACACTTAGTGCTACAAAAAGTAATAGTTCGTGATATCAGTTGGCTGTCATTTAATAGCAGGGTATTACAGGAGGCTGCAGACGAAACAGTCCCGTTGAGGGAAAGGATCCGCTTTCTGGGTATTTTTTCCAACAACCTTGATGAGTTTTTTCGCGTAAGGGTAGCCACACTCAAACGTATGATAGCCGTAGGCAGTAAGGGTAATATGCACCTGGAAATTTTACCTGGAATGATATTGGAAGAAATACAGGAAAAAGTAATAGGACAACAGAAAGAATTTGACCGCATCTGGAATGAAATACTGAGAGCGTTAAAAAAGCAAAAGATCTTCCTGATCAATGACGGGCAACTCAACAGGGTGCAGCAAAAATTCATTACCACTTATTTTAATGATGAGATCAGGAGCAATATTGTTCCCCTGATGATTGAAAGCATTCAGGCATTTCCTACCCTTAGCGATAAATCCATTTACCTGGCCTGTAAATTATCAAAAAAAGACAAGCGTATTCCACAGCGGTTCGCATTGGTATCCGTACCAGCCAGGCGATTACCAAGGTTTGTTATTTTGCCATCCCGCCAAAATGAAACACACATCATTTTACTGGAAGACGTGATTCGTTTTTGCCTCCCTTTTATTTTTTCCTTTTTCGGGTATGATGTGTTTTCTTCTCATATAATAAAAGTAACCCGCGATGCTGAAATTGATATTGACAATGATGTAGCGACTTCTTTAATGGAAAAAATAGAGAAGGGAATTAAAAACAGGAAAAAGGGCAAACCGGTACGTTTTGTTTTTGATAAGGAAATAGACTCATCCCTGCTCACCTATTTGGTTAAGCGGTTGGAGCTATCCGAAAAAGACAACCTGATACCAGGTGGGCGCATTCATAATTTTAAAGATTTTATGGATTTCCCGGAATCGGTATTCAATCAAAAAAATACCCGTAAAAAACCATTTGTACATCCTGATTTAAGAAATGTAAACAGGGTATCGGATACGGTATTGAATAAAGACGTGTTACTCAACTTTCCCTATCATTCATTCGACAGTGTGATTGACCTGTTAAGGGAAGCAGCGATTGACCCGGAAGTTACCAGTATTAAAATTACCTGTTACCGGCTTGCTCCCGGTTCCAAGATCATTAATGCCATCACCAATGCGGTCCGTAATGGAAAACAGGTAACCGCGGTAATAGAATTGAAAGCCAGGTTTGATGAAGAAGCTAACCTGGAATGGAAAGCTGAACTGGAAGATGCTGGCGCCAAAGTGCTGATCGGTGTTCCCAATATGAAAGTACATTGCAAACTGTGCCTGATAAAAAAAATAGTGAATAACCGCACCATTCATTATGGAATTGTAAGCACCGGCAATTTTAATGAACGTACCGCTACAATATATGGCGACCATTGCCTGCTTACCGCCAACAAAAACATAATGGCGGACGTAAACAGGGTTTTTCATTATTTGGAACAACCCAAAACAAGGGCCCGTTTTTTAAATTCCTGTAAGACACTAATGGTGAGCCCCACCAATATGAGGAAACAACTGATACAACTGATCAGTAAGGAAATAAGGTCGGCAAAGGCAAAAAAACCTGCAGCCATCACGCTAAAATTAAATTCGTTAAGCGATGAAATATTGATTGAAAAATTGTACGAGGCCTCCAAAGCCGGAGTAGAAATAAAAATGGTGGTAAGAGGCATACTTTGCATGCTTACCGAGAATAAAAAATATAAACACCCGGTACAGGCAATCAGTATTGTTGATGAATACCTTGAACATGCCAGGGTGATGATATTTCATAATGACGGCGATGAAAAGGTTTACATTTCTTCCGCCGATTGGATGGTTAGAAATATTGACCACCGCATAGAAGTCGCCTGCCCCATTTTTAATAAAGACATCCGGCAGCAATTAAAGGATATTATGCAAATCCAGTTGTCGGATAATATCAAGGCCAGAAAATTAGACAATCACCTGGAGAACCAGTACATTAATCCACGCAATACAAAAAAAATACGATCACAGGTGGAAACCTATAATTACCTGCATCGAAAATTAATTGATAATTGATAATGGATAATGGAAAAATTGATAACGGATAATGCGTTACGGATAAAAACGCGGAAAAAAATTTTTGTCCGGGCGGTGAAGCAATGAGCATCATCGTTGCATTGAAAATCCCGAAAGCTTATGCGTATCGGGACAGTCTATCCCGATAAAGAAGCGTATCGGGGCCCATCTATACAACCATATTTATTTTGTTGTCCGGGCTGAAGTAATTCATGGCATCATCGTTGCATCGCCCTCTTGTACTGAATACCATTGGGGATCTTTAATTATGTTTTATATTAATCGCCGAGCGTATTTTATTTGGTTATCGTGCAAAATAAATATCGCTGATTTATTGCCTGGGCGGTATAATACTTTAGAAATTTAATATTTTAATTCAATACTAATAATAAAACCACTTTAGCTAAAATCAGCAGCATTAACAAATAACGCATTAACAACATGAGATTAGCGGCAATAGACATTGGCAGTAACGCGGCAAGGCTTTTAATCACGGAAGTAGCTACGGATGAAAAAGGAGTAACAACCTTTAGTAAAATGAACCTGGTACGTGTGCCATTGCGGCTTGGTTTCGACGTGTTTGAATTAGGTTTTATCGCAAAGCCAAAAATCGGGATGATATTGCAAACCATGAAGGCTTACAAACATTTATGCAATGCCTACGATGTCAGGCATATTAAAGCCTGCGCTACCAGCGCCATGAGGGATGCTAAAAACGCGGAGGATATTATCCGCAAGGTAAAACTGGAAACTGAAATTGAGATTGAAGTAATTACCGGTGACTTTGAAGCAGGGTTGATATATGAAAATCATGTGGCGGAGAATTTGGACAAGGACCACAGCTATTTATATATTGATGTAGGTGGTGGCAGTACCGAGCTTTCTTTTTTTAGCAACGGCATACTCATTTATAAAAAATCATTCAACATAGGCACTATCAGGTTACTTAAAAATATGGTAACCGAAAACGATTGGGACGACATGAAAGACATTTTACGAAATGTGATAAAAGGGCAAAAAGAGGTAGTGGCTATTGGAAGTGGTGGCAATATCAACAAGGTTTTTTCTATGAGCAAACGTAAAGATGGCAAGCCACTCCCACTGGAACTATTAAGGGATTATTATAAAGAATTAAACAGTGTTACCCTGGCCGAAAGAATAACCAGGTATAGCCTTCGTGAAGACAGGGCCGATGTAATAGTGCCCGCCATCCTTATTTACATCAATGTGATGCGCTGGGCAGGGGCCGAACAAATATATGTACCCAAAATTGGATTGGCCGATGGATTAATAAAGCATTTGTGGGAAGAGGTGAAATGAAAAGCGGCCAGTTCCCGCCAATAAGCGGGGGAACTTGGTAACGGGGTCATTTTTTGGGGGCATTTCTTCTACCTGGCTTAATGCTTTAGCGGATGTGCTTTTTTTCTGTGAGTTTAGGAAAGCCGGATTTTTTTATGTGTTGGTTAGCTTTTGCAAGTTTATCGGGGAAAAGCACAACATTGTCATACTTGTCTAATGAAGGGTCAATGCGAACCGCAGGAACCTTCTTATCGTTAATTTCAAGCATTGATTTCATGATTCAAATTTACTGTTTTTTCTGCGAACCGCAAAAGCCTGATAATCTTTTCCATATTCATACCATTCCCACTCATTTTGATGTTCACCCATAATGTCAAAATCGGTTGCTACAATGTCAAAATATTTGTTGATTCCCATGCGGTAAAGTCTTGTCCTTGCACTATTACTACCTGTTGCGTAAACCCAGGCGTCTGGGTAGCGGTCAGCAAAAGCATACACGGCGGCTACAACGGTTGCAAGTACTTTTTCAGAGTCTCCATTGTGTGTAACAACTTTATCATCAAGTTTACCGGTGTCAGCATTTTTGTCTCCAAATGCAAGGTTGTAGAGGTCCTCAAGATTCATTTGCTGAAATTGAATCACTTTTTTAATTTTCCCTTTTCGGCCATCACTTAGAAATTCAAAAGTTGTTAAGTTGTGTCCTGCTATTAATTCGTACCGGTCAAGTTTCATGCTTTGTCAATATCAACATGAAGATATTGTTTTCCATCTTGCCGAAGTGTAGAAAAAGCTCAAGCCAAAGCCGCTATCCGCAACAAGGCATCACCATAAAATATCCCGGCATAATAAAAATGAATACAGAAAAACTTACGGAAAAACAATTATTTCACCAACGGTCATTGATGGGTAAGGGCAGCTATGTTCCAGGCATAAAACAAAGCA
>JANOTW010000086.1:0-4391 GCA_031416575.1 Ferruginibacter sp. | reverse complement strand
GCCACAGATACTTCAATCGGAAGGAGTCAACCCTAAAATTCCATGGCTTTTTGATTTTAAATTGGACTTTAGATTTAAATAACTAAAATAAATATGGCCTATAAAAAGGCTGATGAATCGGGACAGGCTTTCCCGAAAAATGCCGAAAGGCCGGCACAGGTCGGGATGTTCCAAAAGGGGGTGAAATTTATTAATTTAAAACGTAATTAAAGTTGCCCAATGGTATTTAGTACAAGAGGGCGATGCAACGATGTTGAGCAGTGTACTTAGCTTGGACAAAAACTGAATTGCGAAATCCCGATTTTTCGGGAATGCTCATTGCTTCACTGCCTGGACAAAATTTTTTCCTCACGTTTTTATCCCTTGTGCAGTATAAATAGAACTAAATGCGTTAACCTCTTAACCCCTCATTTCACCATTAATAAAAACGAAACCGGATTCGGCTTACCAATTCGTAAATTTGTTTTTATATGAAGAAAAACCTGTCTAATTATTGGATTTGCCAGTTTGGTGGCTGGAGCGCCAATTTTGCCATATCGGTTTTTGCTTATTTGAATTTATCAGTTAGAAAAATTGATAATTTTTATGCACTTATAACCATCAGTGTAGTGCTGGGTATTTTGTTCACGCATATCATGCGGATGATCATCAAGGAATATCAATTCCTTAATAAGCCTATCAAAAAACAAATAATTTATTTCATCATTGTCACCATCGTATTTGCCATCATCTACGCCTGTGCGGAGGTGGGCATTGAAAAATTTTTCCATTTGCGGGATAAAGGAGCGCCCAAAATTTCATTGTTGAATGAAATTACCCGCAATATCATCAATTGTTTCTTCTTGCTTTTTATCTGGAACATGATATACTATACTTTTCATTATGTGGAACGTACCAGGCGCCAGGAAGTAGATACCTTAAAGTTGCAATCGCTTGTTAAAGAACTGGAACTAAAAACCATCAAATCGCATATCAACCCTCATTTTATCTTTAATGCTTTGAATAGTATAAGGGCCCTGGTTGACGAAAACCCTTCCAGGGCAAGAACCGCGATTACTGAATTGAGCAATATTTTGCGCAGCAGCATGCAAACAGAAAAATTGGAAACCGTGCCGCTGGAAAGGGAATTGAATATCGTGAAAGATTACCTGGCGCTTGAAAAAATGCGCTTTGAAGAAAGATTGAATATAGAAATGGATATTGATGAAAATACCCTGGAGCAACCTGTGCCCCCAATGATGCTACAGACCCTTGTAGAAAATGCGATCAAACACGGTATCAGTAAAAAAGTGAATGGAGGTACCATTCGTGTTTCTTCTGATTTTGTAGAAAATCACCATGAATTAGTGGTGCAAAACTCAGGTCAATTGGGTACTTATATCAATGAAAACGGGTTTGGAGTAAGAAGCACGCAGGACAGGCTTAATCTCCTTTACCAGGGAAAAGCCACTTTTGCCATCAAAAACCTGGATAATGAAATGGTGGAGTCGAGAATAACTATGCCGCTTGCTACTATGTAAGCGCATATTAATTAATTTCGTTCAGCCTGTTTCAGAATTTAACGCAAGGTTAGGTACATGATTTTTTATTTTTATGTACCCGGCATTTCAGCCCTGATCAAGCATCGTTCCGCCAGTCGGCGGACTCTTGTACTGTAGTGCAAATGGCAGCTTTGTCCGACTGCGATTAAAAACTGTATTTATCATTGCCAGTGGCCTGCATGGGTCCTGTAATTATAATCCTGCTAATTAATTAAACCAATAAATTTCTCTTATGCACAAAGCAATCATTATTGACGATGAACGTTTAGCAAGAAACGAATTAAAAAAATTATTGCTCGATTTCCCGGATGTGGAAGTAATAGATGAAGCTGCCAATGCCGCCGAGGGTATTGAAAAAATTGAAGCATTGAACCCCGACCTCATTTTTTTAGATATACAAATGCCGGGAAAGACCGGCTTTGCCATGCTGCAGGAATTAGATAAAGCGCCGCATGTAATTTTTACCACTGCTTATGATGAGTTCGCATTAAAAGCATTTGAAGTAAATGCATTGGACTATTTAATGAAGCCAATCGAGCCAAAGCGACTTGCCGATGCCTTGCAAAAATTACAACAGGCTGAAGAAAAAGAGTTAGCCGCCCAGCAAGTATTTAACCGTGGCATACTTACTGAAAAAGACCAGGTATTTGTAAAAGATGGCGAACGCTGCTGGTTTGTAAAACTATCGGAAGTTCGTTTATTTGAAAGCGTTGGCAATTATGCCAAGGTATTTTTCGCCGGCAACAAACCGCTGATATTAAAATCTTTAAATGCGCTGGAAGAAAGATTGGATGAAAAAACCTTCTTCCGGGCCAACCGAAAGCACATTGTCAACATGCGTATGATCGAAAAAATAGAACCTTACTTTAACGGTGGTTTATTACTTGACCTGCAGGGTGGCGAAAAAGTGGAAGTGAGCAGAAGGCAGGCCGTTAAATTTAAGGAGATGATGAGTTTGTAAAGCTGTTATTTGATAAAAGTGGCCAGTTATTAGTTTTTAAATTTCCAAGGCCGCATTTAATTTTTCCCATTTATATTTTTGCTTTTTCTTCAAACAAAACGTTGATTGTGGTAAGGATACACCCTAGTCCATTATGGATGGATAATGAATAATTTGCCTCACCATAACTGCCCGAAAGATAGCATTAGTAAAAGGGCCCATCTCCTATATAAAATTGACATATACTGCACAAGGGATAAAAACGTGGGGAAAAATTTTTGCCCGGGCAGTGAAGCATTGGGCATCATCGTTGTGTCACTCACCTTGTGCGTCATACCAATTTGGATCTTTAAGTGCGTTTTATGTTCAACGCATCAAATTCCTCCGTCCCGTAGGGACATAATATCGGTAGCCCAAAAAAAATATTCTGTAAGTCCCGTAGGGACGTGATATAAAATTTTATATTGGAATTATATCACGTCCCTACGGGACTTTTTAAATTATAAAAATCTTATTTCTACCAATATCCCGTTCCTACGGAACTCACATACAACCAAATATTTGACCATTAAAATGGGGCAATTACAAATTTTTGGAGTTGTAATGAGCGAAAAATCAGCAGCGGCTTATTTGGATACTTTTTGATTGAAACCATAGCATAAATTTAAAGTGCCAAAACTTTTGTACTTTCTTCGCCAAACTGGCTAATTACCCTCACTGCAATCTTTTTTCCTTTCTTGTAAGCGATAGGATGTGATATATGTTTATACAAACGGGCCCATGCTTCTTCATCAATTTCTACTTTCACTGTTTTTTCCAGGGCCTTTTTCCATTTATCAAACTCATCATCACCGCCGCAAAAGAAAACCTGTTTTACTATAAAATTTGCGCCGTCGTAATCATCATCTACCATCCAGTATGCAATATCTTCACGATTAAAACTTTTTACTTCGTCTTTGATTGGATCATAAATATCCATACCTGCGATTTCAACAGTAACGGCCCCCTCTATATCTCTTCCCACAGGGGAAACTTTATGCAATCTTACATCAGGCTCACCAATGGTCATGAATGATGCTGCCTTCTTATCCTTTTTCAATAAGCCCTCCTGCAAAAGATCATCAGCCATACGCACTTTGGTAACTTCAAAAGTACCAACACTGGTAGTTTCTGTTTTATTACTGATATCGCTTTCAAAACTAAATCCTAAAATAATCAACCAGTCTGCACCGCCCCGGTTACGGCATTCTTTTACAGCTTCATTAACTGCCTGCCTGCTCACTGTGCCGAATTGCGGACCAATATGAAAGTATGCTTTTCGTTCCCCTTTTTCTGTTTGATAGAAACCTTCTGCATGTATGTATGCACTTGCCAATGGTTCTACACGGGTGAAAACAGCCGTCTCATTTTTCAATCCGTTTTTTACTCCTGCACTTTTTAAATGCTGAAATATTTTTTGCTCAAAGCTGGTTATTTCTGTTGCTTCCGTATTTCTCTTCTCTAATTCTTCCGGTGCAATTGGTTCAAAGTTTTGTAATGTTTCTACTGTAAACGGACCGCTAACCCGAATGCGTTTATTATCCTGCTTTGGCTGGTCATATAATGTTTCAGTTTCAGCAGGTTCATCATTAGCCAGGCTTTTTAATGTGATATGAGGAACAGTATTATATACAAAACCGTTTCGTATATCTGCTGCATTTTCATGACCTGCGCCATTGACTACTAAACCCCGATGTACTTCATCATATAGAAAATAATAGGGAAATAAAGCAGTCATCAACCTTGTTTTGGCAATATTCAAAGCAATACGGCTAGTATCAATTGTAATCCAACGTCGACCCCTTTGTTCTGCTATATATGCGGTAGTTCCACTACCACAGGTTGGATCAAGCACAAGATCGCCTGGGTCG
>JANOTW010000085.1:0-2664 GCA_031416575.1 Ferruginibacter sp. | reverse complement strand
TATTTCCCAACCGCAAAAAGCTGGGAACAAAAAACGCCTGCTGAATCCGGTTTAAATACAGTTAAAATTCAGGAAGCCATTGATATTGCCATAGCCGCCGAATCAAAAAATCCACGCAACATGGAGATCAGTCATTACCAGAGTTTTGGCAAAGAGCCGTTTGGTGAAGGCATTGGCCCTTTTGCGGAACGGGGAGGCCCTACCGGTATCATTGTTTACAAAGGCTATATAATTGCTACCTGGGGAGAACCGCTGCGTTGCGATATGACGCATAGTGTTACCAAAAGTTTTTTATCCGGTGTGGTAGGTATTGCTGTTGACCAGGGTTTAATAAAAAATGTGAATGATACGGTTGCACACTATGTTCCACCTATCGAATTGTTTACCCCGCAAGAGGTACACCGTTCCGCGGACATGATAGGGCAACCGCAATTATTACAGCCTTTCGCTACGCCGCACAACTCAACCCTCACCTGGGATAATATGCTGCGGCAGACAAGCGATTGGGAAGGCAGTTTATGGGGCAAGCCTGATTGGGCAGACCGGCCAGATCCGGATGTATCAAAATGGGCCGGACGAAAAAGAAATACACCCGGCAGTGTGTTTGAATACAATGATGTTCGGGTAAATGCACTGGCATTAGCCGCCACCAGTGTTTGGCGCAGGCCATTGCCGCAAGTGCTAAAACAATACATCATGGATCCCATAGGCGCCTCCAATACATGGCGCTGGACGGGTTATAGAAATGCGTGGATCCTGTTGGACGGCCAACCGGTCCAATCCGTCAGCGGGGGCGGGCATTGGGGTGGCGGTATGTTTATTAATGCTTATGACATGGCAAGGTTTGGCCTACTCACTTTACACAGGGGCAACTGGAATGGAAAACAATTGTTAAGTGAGCAGTGGGTTCAACAATCCTTAACGCCAACGCCCGCTAAAACAGATTATGGATACATGAACTGGTTTCTCAATACAGATAAGAAACTATTACCCGATGCGCCAGCCACCGCTTTCATGCATATTGGAAACGGCAATAATCTTATTTATGTTGATCCGGAACACGGCCTCGTGGTTGTAGTAAGATGGATTGCAGATAACAAATCCATGAATGCCAGCATCAAAAAAATCCTTGAAGCGTTCGGTAACTAAAAGGCAGGTGCATTTATCCCACAACCAAATAATAACACGTCTTTTCAAGATTGGTTTTGGATTTACTTTAATGCGCTTGTTCTTCACCGGGCTGTGAAACAATGGGCATCATCTCACCGTAACACCAATCACAGGCACGAAAAAAAGAGACTGGTAAATATGCCTGGCCATCCCCTTCAATAAAAGAGGTACAGTGGAATGCTAACGAATCTTTGATATCAAAAAAACTGAACTGGCAAAAAAGTTAGCTGATTTGATTGCACTAATAAAAAAAATATGGAGGGATTGCCGTAAATGGTTATTGTTAATTGTGTAAATCGAAACGTTAGCCGCCACATTTTTGTAGCACTCACTATACTTCAATTCATTTTTTCAAAGACTTTCTTACCTGAAGATTTATTTTCTGTAAGCTCTTTTAATCTAACCATGGCTTTCTGGGCTACATGATCAAAAGTAGTAATGGGGGAATCGAAAATTGATACTATAGCGGAAATAGTTTCAAAAACCTGGTCTTGTTTCCTGATTCGTTTTAACTTCTTGTTGGCCGGCAGAAGTACTGAGCGGAGCCCAAGTATTCATGGCAGCATCGTTGTGCCATCTTAATCCCGGGTAAGGCCGTGTGCTGCATCGGCACTCACTTGTACTTATACTTCATAACGGATAAAAACGTGAATAATATTTTTTGTCCAGGCAGGGAAGCAATGGTGATCATCCCTGTCTGCTTGACACAGTCAGGCAGGGTTGCGTTGATAATCCCGATAGCGTATGCGTATCGGGACAGTCTATCCCGATAGCGAAGCGTATCGGGACCCTTCTATACAACCATATTTTTTTTGTTGTCCGGGCAGAAGTATTTCATGGCATTCCCGAAAAAATCGGGATTTCGCAATACAGTTTTTTGTCCAAACTATATTTCATTTCTCAACATCGTTGCATCGCCCTCTTGTACTTAATACCAATGGGCAACTTTAATTGCGTTATATGTTCGGCACATCAAATTTCTTCGTCCCGTAGGGACATAATATCGGTAGCCGGAAAAAAAATACATTCATAGTCCCGTAGGGACGTGATATTATTCAGGGTTTAATCTCCCTCTGCCATGAGTTCTTTATATCACGTCCCTACGGGACTTATTGAAATTATAATAACGTGTATTTCTACCAATATCCCGTCCGCCGAGGCGGACTAAAAGGGAAACCTGTTTGTTGTTGTTATTAGCGAAGCATCAGCCCCGGTTTATTTGGATACTCTTGTACTTAATACCATTGGGGATCTTTAATTGCGTTTTAAATTAACCATTTTACCCCCTTTTGGAACATCCCGATTTTTCGGGAAAGCCTGTCCCGGTTCATCGGGAGGGATGGGGGTAACCTGTTTTATTTTTTTTGAATAAAACAAAATTTCACTGATTTACCCGTTGTGCGGTATAAAATATTTTCATGGCATCTTTTATTACGTTTTGTAAACCGGCTAATTGAAATACAATGAAAATAAAATTTTGAGGCAGCTAAACTG
>JANOTW010000084.1:0-2033 GCA_031416575.1 Ferruginibacter sp. | reverse complement strand
CTGAAAAAAAATGTACTTGTTGGATGAAGGTATAGGGAGAAAAATATTTTTTGTTGGAGAGGGCTTATGGCAAACGGCGGGATTTTTGTAAAAATGCGGTCTTATTATTATCCATTCGGCTTGACTATGGCGGGGATATCTTCTAAAGCGGCAGGGAGTCTAATCAACAAATCAAAATTTACAGGTAAAGAAGAGCAGCGTCAAGAGTTCAGCGATGGCAGTGGATTGGAACTTTACGATTTTGGAGCAAGGATGCAAGATCCGCAAATAGGACGATGGCATTCTATTGACCGTCAAGCGGACACAAAGGATAATATTTCATATAGTCCATATACCTATGCCTTTAATAATCCTATTATTTTCGTTGACCCTAATGGAGAAGAAAATATTGTTGTTATTGGTGGTGTCGATGTTGGTCAGAAAGACAGAAATAAATTTATTAATTCTGGTTTAGGTATTGCACAAAAAAATGCAAGTAGTCCAGGCGGCTCAACTATGGTTTTATTAACAGCGAATATGAGTAAGGAAGAAATAGCGGCGGTAAGAGGTTCAGTTGATACATATAATTTACAAGGAGCACAAAATAAAACAGGAAACTCTATTAATCTTGTTTTGGCAGGTAGTGGAGATGAAGTTGCTAATTACATGAACTCAAAGTCAACAGGAGACGGAAAGCTTTCTGATTCAAGGACGGGGGATAAAATAGAAAATTTATCTGTAGTGGGTCATGGTGTACCAGGGGATTTAGCTTTTGGGTACGATTATCAATCAACCACAAGTGCAGAGGAACAAAAGACTTCATTTAGTACTCCGCAAATAAATAAACTTGAATCGGGAGCTTTTGCAGAAGGTTCAGTAACTAATCTCTATAATTGTAATACTGCTACAGATAAGGGTGGAGTAAATGTTGCCAAAGATTTATCAGTTAAAACAGGTGGTGCCGTATCGGGTTATCAGGGTATGTCAAGTTATAAAGGGATTTATGGTATCGCCAACAAAATAGTGAAAACTCTTGGCGCAAAAATAACTGGGGCAACAAATCTTCCAACAGGTTCACAGGGCTCAACTAAAAAAGTATATAAAAATGGGCAGCAGATTCAATAAAAATAGTAGTAGTCTTGTTAGCATTGCTGTAATGTTAATGTTTGTTTTTGCAAAATGCAATCATAAAGCCAATCCTTCGATTACTGCTTATGTAGTAGAGCATACTGATGAGTGGCAAAAAATAAAGTTGCAGAATATTGACACTACAAATAGTACCAAAGTAAAACTTCAGTTTTTAAATAACCCATATAAATTTAATAGTAAACATGACTTAGCTGTATATATCAATCAGGCTTTGGTTTTTAAAGGCAGCTTTCGGAACTTTATTGATATATACTTGCCAAATAAGTTTTTAGGAGATAGGGCAATACCTGCAATTACCATTTATGATGGAATGAAAGCCTATAATTTTATTCATAAGAAATCAATGTTCTTAGATACAGACGATAAGTATTTGTATGTTGTTTTCTTCCCAGATAATGAATTGACAGAGAGTTGTTACATGTTCTCTCAAAAAGAAGAAATACTTTAACAACAAAGCTCTCAATCGAGGGCTTTGTTGTTTTACGAAGCGTACGCTTTTTTAGCTTTAAAGTTTTGTACGATATTATCAATAACGAGTAGAGCTTATCTTTAGTAGCATTGTCAAGCTTCTCAATATCCTGCCCCCTTTGGCGCAAGCGATCTCTTAAAATCAGCGGACTCGTGCATTGGCGCAAGCATGTCGGGTAGGTTAAGTGGGTTGGCATGCTTGTGCCATACAACAAAAAGAGCCAGCAGTTTTTGTACAACCAATATTGCTATGCAAAAAAACTCCGGTAGCTTTCAATAAGCGTGACAGTAGCCTTTAATTTCCATACAACTGCATCTATATTTTTGTAGCTTTAAACCATGAGCCGTAAATATAAATTTTGGAACAGTAATAGAATGTATTTTATCAGCTTTGCAACAGTAAACTGGATTGATGTGTTTACCAGAAATGAGTACAA
>JANOTW010000083.1:0-2040 GCA_031416575.1 Ferruginibacter sp. | reverse complement strand
TAAAAAAAATACTTAATTCTACTTTGACAAGTCATAAAACAGTTTGTTAGGATTGCGGTTATTTCTGATATTGCGGCCATGCAAATATCACCCATAAATATAGGCATGAGCGAGCCCAGGCTCACCCGATGAATCGGGACAGCTTTTCCCGAAAAATGCCGAAAGGTCGGCACAGATCGGGATGGTTCTAAAGGGGAGGCCTTCTGACAGTTTATTAACTGCGCCTGATGAAGTACTCAGTATAACGCATTTAAAGTTCCCCAATGGTATGCGGTACAAGAGTGCGACGCAAGGATGCTTAATTGAAATACTTCTGCCGGGACAAAAAAAAAAAAGTATGGTTGTATGGAAGAGCCCCTCACAATACTATGGGGGCAAGTGCACCATGATGCCCATTGCTTCACTGCCAGTCAATAAATCTTCTTCACGTATTTATCCCTTGCATAGTATAAGTGCTGGAGCAATCGCCGGGGAAAAATCAGGTAAATTTATCGTAGAGAAAATAATAAAGAAATAAATGAAGTATAAAAAATTGCAATTCATTAATTTTCAAAAGGTAATTCTTAAGTCTGTAAAATAATTTTGCCAACAAATTTCCATACTGATCCAATATTTTGAAGTAATAATAATAACGTTGCAGGTATTTCTAATACAAAATCATATTACGAATTTTGAAATAAAATAAAAAATCCATAAATATATTTTTTTAACAATTTTTTAATTTGTAAATTTACTTTTCATTCTCTACAAAATTAACAATAAATCAAACTCTTGCTTATGAATTTAAAACTATCTGCACGTTTAGTGTGGCTATCGGCTTGCTTGCTGTTCTTCGCCACATCCGCTTTCTCCCAACAAAAATCAGTAACGGGTAAAGTTACCGATGTTAACAAACAACCCCTCTTTGGAGCTACAGTTTCCGTAAAAGGGACTAATGCGGCGGCTCAAACCAATGCCGGGGGCAACTTTACTATCATGGTACCTTCCGGAAAAAATATATTGGTGGTTACCTTTATAGGTTATGATAATCAGGAAATTGCAATTGGCACCCAATCCAATATTGATATAGTCATCAGTGAAGCAAAGACCAGCCTGAATGAAGTGGTGGTTACCGGTTATTCCACGCAGCGTAAAAAAGACATTATTGGGGCTGTATCAATAGTAAACACCAAGGACTTGCTAAATACTCCCGCTTCCAATCTTGCAGTACAATTGCAGGGAAGGGCTGCAGGCGTTACAGTAAGTTCAGCCGGGGAACCTGGGGCGGGTGCTGTTGTAAGGATACGTGGTTTTGCATCCGCTGGTAATAATGATCCACTTTATATTATTGATGGAGTGCCAACAAGTGACCCATCCACACTTAATCCGATGGATATAGAATCACTTCAGATATTAAAGGATGCCTCTTCCGCGTCCATTTATGGTTCAAGAGCTTCAAACGGTGTGATAATTATTACTACCAAACAGGGTAAATCCGGGAGAACCTCTCTAAGTTACGAGACTTATGTAGGGTCTCAAAATGTTACAGACCGGATGATACCGGATATGCTGAATACTACCCAATACATGGAATATCTTCAAAGGACAACTCAACCTTTTGTTGCGGCCACCGCCACAACACCAGAAATAAGAGCCTATGTTCATCCGGTATTTGGAACACACGGCGCATTTTCAATCCCTGATTTTTACATTACAAGCCCGGGGTTTAAGCGTGGAGTATCTGCAAGTGATCCCAGGGCAAATCCGGCTTTATACAATATAGGGGCGGGTAACTTTTACCAGATATCAAAAACCAGCCCCGGTACAGATTGGTTTAAGGAATTGACAAGACCGGCTATACTCACCAATCACCAGCTCTCTGCATCAGGGGGAACGGATAAAGCGCTTTATTCATTAGGTTTAAATTATTTTGATCAGAAAGGTACTTTTGATAATACCAAATACAAGCGATACACTGTTAGGGCTAATACTTCATTTAAACCGACAAGTTTTCTTCGTATTGGAGAAAACCTTCAGTTCAGTTATGAAGACCGTTTGGGC
>JANOTW010000082.1:0-2720 GCA_031416575.1 Ferruginibacter sp. | reverse complement strand
TTGTCTGCTATTATAAAACATCGTTTTACAGGTATGACTTCTTTTCCGTTGCTAAACAACCGGTTCAGCCAATGGCCAATACCTGAAAACAAAGCCTTTATCCATATAACCACCTGGATCAGCAGATTGTAAAAGCGGGCGAAACCACTACTGTAATGCTTTTTTACAAACAGGCCCATGGCGCCATAAAATAAACGAACATAATTCAAACTTCCTCTTTTCGTGCTTTCGCCTTTAAAATGTACAATGGTGGTTTCAGAAAAATACATGTTTTTGAAACCGGCTTTTTGAATGCGGTAACTAAGGTCCACATCTTCCCCATACATGAAAAAGCGTTCATCAAAACCTCCTGTTTTATCAAGTACTTTTTTATTGATCATCATGAAGGCGCCAGCCAATACGTCCACTTCATGATTTTGATATTGACCAAGATGGCCCAAATAATATCGGGCGAAAATTTTGGACGAAGGAAACAGGGCGCTTAGTCCCGATAATTTACATAATGAGGTAAAGGGTGAAGGAAAGCCCCTCTTACTCTCCTTTAAAAATTTCCCCCCGCCATCAATCATCCTTATTCCCATTGCCCCTACATCATTTTGACGTTGAAAAAAGGAAAGGCATTTATCCAAACAATCTTCCGGTAAAATGGTATCGGGATTTAAAAATAAAATGTATTGGCCCACGGCCTGTTTTAATGCCAGGTTATTCGCTTTGCTAAAACCGTCATTCTCCCTGCTCCATATAAATGCAACATTGCCAAACCTTCCCGCAAAAAAATCCTTACTGCCATCTGTAGAATTATTATCTACTACAAAAATTTCCGTCTCAATATTTTCACAGGCTTTCATTACAGAGCAAAGGCATTGCTCCAGAAAATATTTTACATTAAAATTCACTATGATGATGGAAAGTTGCAACAGAATTGATTTGGTGAACGAAATACGATTTTTTAAACCATTATTCAAAATTGTTTAAAGAATAATTCACTTCAAAGCCCACCTTCGCAATATTTAGCGGGCCCCCTTCTTATCTTTGCCGGATGATAAAAAATACTTTGCTAAAAGCAACAGAAGCCGGGGCGAAAGAGTTACAACGGTTTTTTAACGGCGAGTTTAAAATTACTAACAAAGAAGGTATCAATAACCCTGTAACAGAGGCGGACCTGGCTTCGGAAAAGGCCATTTTTGAGATCATTAAAGAGCGTTTTCCTGATCATTATATTTTAAGTGAGGAAGCTGGCGAAATTAAAATGGACAGTGAATATAAATGGATCATTGACCCTATTGATGGAACCATCAATTTTGCCAATGGCATACCTATTTGTTGTGTAAGCATAGGTTTGGAGCATAACGGGCAAATGGTGATGGGAGCGGTTTACAATCCTTTGATGAATGAGTTTTTTTTCGCTGAAAGGGGATTGGGCGCCACGCTGAATGATAAAAGAATTCATGTAGGCGATAAGGCGGAAGTGGTAAAAAGCTGCCTGGTTACCGGCTTTCCTTATACCTACCTTGATATGCCGAATGGGCCCTTACAGGTGTTTGAACGCTTAATAAGAAAAGGTGTTCCTGTAAGGCGGCTTGGAAGTGCGGCACTGGATCTTTGTTGGGTGGCAGCCGGAAGGTTTGATGGATTTTATGAACACGAATTAAATGCATGGGACAGTGCAGCCGGATTTTTAATAGTAGAGGAAGCGGGTGGAAAGGTAACCGATTTTGAAGGAAACCATTATTCTGTTTACCAACCACACCTGCTGGCTACCAACGGCAAAATACATGATGAGATGCTGGCTGTAATTAATAACAGGAAGCAATTATAAAATTCAGGTTCAGATTTTTTATGCAACAGTTGAAAGAATTATACTTTACAAGGTTATATAATCCAAAGGGGTAAAAAACTGATTTTGTACACACCTTATGTATTTCTATTTATAACGTAATTAAAGATCCCCAATGGTATTCAGTACAAGTCCCGATTCAAGTGTAACATCGGGATGCCGAAAGTCGGCAAGCGATGCAACGATGTTGACCATAGGAATATAGCTTGGACAAAAAAACTGAATTGCGAAATCCCGATTTTTATCGGGAATGCCATGAAACTCTTCTGCCCGGACAACAAAAAAAGTATGGTTGTATAATAGTAGCACTTCAGCCGGCTTAATAAAAATAGCAACCACTTTTTTACCCCTGGTATTTTATTAAAGTTATAGGGGCAACTCAATGAACATGGGGACTTCAAACAAAAAACAATAAACCGAAAACTCAAAACAAATGAATAGTGAACGCACGGAAATATCTTCCCTTGGAGAGTTTGGCCTTATTGACCACCTCACGCAAAACAACGAAACAAAACTTGCATCCACAATTTTAAGTGTGGGTGATGATGCGGCGGTGATTGATCATTTTGGTAAACAAACCGTCATTACAACGGATATGCTGGTTGAAGGCATTCATTTTGACCTGATGTACACACCGCTAAAACATTTAGGCTATAAAAGCGTAATTGTGAACCTCAGTGATATTTATGCCATGAACGCTATACCTACTCATATTACTATAAGTATAGCTTTTAGCAACCGGTTTAGCCTGGAAGCAATGGATGAATTTTACGAAGGTGTATATGCCGCCTGCGAAAAATATGATGTTGACCTGGTTGGTGGTGATACTACTTCTTCGCAAAAAGGATTTGTGATTTCCATTACCGCTATTGGTGAAGTGGCG
>JANOTW010000081.1:0-3290 GCA_031416575.1 Ferruginibacter sp. | reverse complement strand
AATTGGGGAGAAAGAAAAACTATCAAACAGGGATAAAAAGTAATGCCCGTAATGATTAGAAAGAAAAAAATACCTTTTTGAAAACTTCTTCTTAAAATCCTTTAATAACATCAAATTTTAAATGTGCTTAAATTCAGAACTATTTGACCGCCTCTCAAAGCAAGGTTTATTCGCAAATTGAAAGTGCTGCTATTTATTTAAAAATATCCCGATTGGGATGGGATGTCCATATAAGTGGCGGCTGATGGTTCTCTAAATAAAACGTAGGGACAGCTCCCCAATGGTATGTGTTATAAGAGTGCCCAAATAAACCGGGGCTGATGTTCGCTCATTACAACGTGGAAAAGTTGCCCAATGTTCATTATTATTCCGCCGCGGCGGAAGGGATATTGGTAGAAATACAGGTTATTAAAATTTCAAGAAGTCCCGTAGGGACGTGATATAAACAATTTAAGGACAGTGGGAAATTTAAAAAACCTTGGAATGTTATCACGTCCCTACGGGACTATGAATGTTTTTTTTTCCTGGCTACCGATATTATGTCCCTAAGGGACGAAGAAATTTGATGCGGCGAACATATAACGCAATTAAAGTTCCCCAATGGTATTCAGTACAAGAGGGCGATGCAACGATGTTGAGAAATGAAATATAGTTTGGACAAAAAACTGTATCGCGAAATCCCGACCTGTGCCGACCTTTCGGCATTTTTTCGGGAATGCCATGAAATTCTTCAGCCCGGACAACAAAATAAGTATGGTTGTATAGAAGTACGGCCCCTTACAATACTGTGGGGGCAGGCGCAACGATGGTTATTCAAGTAACTTCAGCCGGGTAAATAAAAATAAAAACCCTGCCTTAAAGGCTGCGGCAGGCCTGGAGCCCTGTAGCTCAAAGAATAAATTTGTCACCCATATTTGTCACCCAGCTTCGCAAAGAAACTATTCAATCGTGAGTTAACTGAATTAACGGAAATCATCTCATTGCAAAAAAATACTATCACAGCGAAACTTGTTATTATTATAATAAAAAGTAGCCCAATCATTTAATTCCTTACCCCGTACTTTTTAACCGGGGATAAAATTGCCTAACTTCGGCTAATTGATGAAAGCAATATTTTTTTTCAGGACAGCCATTCTATTTATTTGCTTATGTTGCCGGTTGGCTTCTAACGCACAGGTATGTACCGGGTCTTTAGGCGATCCTGTAGTGAATGTAAATTTTGGCAGTGGCGCTAATCCGGGGAACCAACTACAGGCTGCTACTACTACTTATAATTTCACTTCATCTACTTGCCCCAACGATGGCAGTTATACCGTTGTTAACAGCACGGCAGGTTGCTTTGGCAACTCCTGGCATACTATACCGGAAGACCATACACCCAGCGATGCCAATGGATACATGATGCTGGTGAACGCATCGTTCAACCCCGGCGACTTTTACGTGGATACAGTAAAAAATTTGTGTGCCAATACTACTTACGAGTTTGCCGCATGGATTGTAAATGTATTACTGCCAACAGCATGTAGCCCTAATCCAAGACTGCCTAAATTGGTTTTTAATATAGAAACAACTGCCGGTACCGTATTGGGTACCTACTCTACAGGTGATATAGCTTCAACAACTACACCTACCTGGAAACAATACGGCTTATTTTTTACTACACCTTTTAATACCAACAACGTTGTAATACGATTAACCAATACCGCACCCGGGGGCTGTGGCAATGATTTAGCGTTGGATGACATTACTTTCAGGCCATGCGGGCCAAGCGTAACTACAACTACAGCCAACAATAAAACATTGGTAGATATGTGTACGGGAAGTGTAGCAAACGTATTGATAAACGCGAATATCGGAAATGGTTATATCGTTCCCGCCAGGCAATGGCAGGAAAGTATTGACAATGGAATTACCTGGGTGGATATTGCCGGCGCAACTTCCCTTACCCATCAATTTACTAAAACCGCAATGGGGGTTTATAAATACCGGTTATCCGTAGCCGAAGGAGCCAATATTTTTCTTAACAATTGCAGGGTGGCCTCAAATCCGGTAACCATAGCGATCCATGATTTACCGGTTGTAACCGCCATGAGCAATAGCCCCGTTTGTGAAAAACGGGTAATAAATTTAACCGCTGCCGGCGCCGCTACTTATGCCTGGAGCGGCCCGGCCGGCTTTAGCTCCGCATTGGCCGCCCCTTCATTAATAGCACAAAACAATTCGGCCGGGCAATATATAGTAACCGGCACCGATCAGTTTGGGTGTACTGATACATCAACCGTTACTGTTATTACCAATCCTAAACCGCTTGCTACAATCAGTAATACACAAAAAATTTGCGAAGGCAATATGGTTGCCCTGCAGGCAGGCGGCGGAGTTACTTATTCATGGTCGCCTTCTACAGGATTGTCTGCCGTAAACATCCCCAACCCAATTGCCAGCCCTGTTGATACAACCATCTATAGCGTAGTAATTACCAGCGTTAATAATTGTACTGACACTGCCAGGGTGGCGGTGAATATTTTAAAAAAACCGGCCGCCAGCGCCGGGCCGGATAAAATTTTATTAAAGGGCCAACCGGTTGTCCTGGATGGCATTGCCGGCGGATCTGATATTAGTTTTACCTGGGCCCCCGGTATTTTTTTAAATGATCCATTATTGATACGGCCCGTTGCAACGCCTTTAAATGATATTCGCTATACCTTGGATGTGGTATCAAAAAATGGCTGTGGCAGGGCAACGGACGATGTGTTTATAAAAGTGTATAATGATATTTATGTACCCACCGCTTTTTCGCCTAACAACGACAGGCTGAATGATACCTGGCGCATTGAAGCCCTGGTTGCTGTTCCTGCTGCAAGTGTAATTGTCTATAACCGCTACGGTCAAATTATTTTTGAAACCACTGGCAACAGCAAACAATGGGATGGCACTTACAAAGGCAGCGCCTTGCCAACCGGCGGCTATGCGTACATGATAGACCTTAAAAATGGAAGGCCCTTATTAAAAGGGATGGTGATGATTGTGCGGTAAATATTGCTTCATTGTTATTTTATGTGATATTGTCCTGATCGTAGCCGAAGGATTATGGGCCAAACTTCAATATTTCAATTTAGCTGCATTGGTGCCGCACTTCTATACAATCATATTTTTTTTGTTGTCCGGGCTGAAGTATTTCAATTAAGCATCGTTGCGTCGCACTCGTGTACTGAATACCATTGGGGAACTTTAATTGCGTTATGCTGGGCGGTTCATCAGGCGCAGTTGATGAACTGGTAGTAGACTTCCCC
>JANOTW010000080.1:0-18011 GCA_031416575.1 Ferruginibacter sp. | reverse complement strand
ACCCTGCTGAGGGCGGCGGGTATCGATAGTACCGGGAGGAAAGGTTATTATTTTCAACTTTCAAAGATCAATCCTGATACGCGGGTGGAAGAATTTTTTATTCCACAACCCAAAGAATTGCAGTATAAGAATTTTACTTCTGTTAATATACCTAACGGTGAATGGAAGCTTTCCGCAACACCGGTTGATAATAAAAAAGGATACACGAATATATTATGGCTGGCCATATTGGGGCTTTTGTTTTCTGCCCTGGGAGGTGTTTTCGTTTTTACGGTAGCAAAGAAACCGGAAAAATTAGACCGTCTGGTTAAAATGCGTACCGCAGCGTTACAGAAAAGTGAAGGAAAATACCGTTCGCTTATTGAGCAGGCATCCGATGGTATTATTATTTCTGATTTTGACGGCATCATAACGGAGGTGAACAAGAGCATTTGTATCATGGGTGGTTTCAATACTGAAGAAATGACCGGCAGGCATATAAACAATTTCATGCCGGTTGAGGATATTACGAAGCAACCGCTTCGTATAGAAGATTTATTACAGGGAAAAACGCTGCTGTATGAAAGAAGAATGCAAAAAAAGGATGGAACGGTCATAGCTGTAGAGATAAATTCAAAAATGGCCAATGATAACACCCTGATTGGCTTTGTAAGAGATATTACCGAAAGAAAAAAAGCAGAGGAGGATTTAAAAAAATTAAATGAAAGAGTAGAACTGATTGCCAAAGCTACCAATGATGCGATATGGGACCACGACTTTATTACCAATGAAACCGCGGGCAACGAAAATCTATATGATTTATATGGCTTTATACAGGGAAAAGATAAAATAGATTTCGAATTATTTATTTCCCGGACCCACCCGGATGATCAGGACAGGATAGTGGAAAATTTGCAAAAGGCATTCAGTGAAAAAGCCATTTCGATAACTGAAGAATTTCGTTTTAAAACAGCGGATGGGGCATATGAAAATTTTTATGACCGGGCCTATATTAAGTACGATGAAAATGGTATGCCGGTCAGGATGTTGGGTGCAATGCAGGATATAACGGGCCGTGTGAAAGGGGAAGCCGCCATCCTGAAAGAAAAAGAATTATCCGATTCCATTATCAATAGTTTGCCGGCAGTGTTTTACCTCTACAATAAAGAAGGGAAATTTTTAAGATGGAACAGGAATTTCGAAATTGTTACGGGGTACAATACGGAAGAGATCAGGCAAATGCATCCGGCTGATTTTTATGATGAGGATCAAAAGCAATTGGCTACGGAAAGCAATAAAGCGGATTTTATACAAAAAACCTCCGGTGAGGAACTGCTTTTATTTACAAAAGACAGGAAACAAATACCCTTTTATAATAATTTACTGGCAGTAGAATATGAGGGATCGCCCTGTATAATGATAATCGGCTTTGATCTTACTGATAGAAAAAAAATTGAACAGGAGTTGCTGGTCTCTAATCAGCATCTTGAGCGGAAAGCATTAGAGCTGAAGACTTCTTATGCCGAACTGGAACGCTTCGCATACATCGTTTCACATGATTTGCAGGAGCCGCTGCGAATGGTAAGTAGCTTCCTGAATTTACTGCAACAGAAATATACAGCCCAACTGGATGAAACGGCCGAAAAATATATACATTTCGCGGTAGATGGCGCAGTGCGCATGAAACAATTGATTACGGATTTGCTTGAATATTCAAGAACAGGCACCAATAAAGACATTGCCGCTGATACCGATATGAACGAGGTGATGGCGGACGTGCTGAAAGTATTGGAAAATTCTATCCAGGAACAAAAGGCGGTGGTGGAGATTGGCACTTTGCCCGTATTAACTGATACCAGTAAAATACAAATGTTTCAGTTAATGCAAAACCTTTTAAGTAATTCACTAAAATACCATAGTGAAAAAACACCGGTAATAAAAATTGATGTGAAGGATGAAAATGATCAATGGGTATTTTCCATACAGGATAATGGAATAGGGATAGACCCGAAATTTTCGGAAAAAATATTTATTATTTTTCAACGCCTGCATAATAAAAATGAATTTTCCGGAACGGGGATCGGGCTTTCCATTTGTAAAAAAATAGTAGAAAAACACGGCGGAAAAATATGGGTGGAACCAAGCCCGGGTAATGGATGCACATTCTATTTCAGTATGCCTAAAAAATAGCCCCTGCCCCCGCTGGTTAGCGGGGCGCTACCCACGTACTGCCCCTACGGAACAAAATAACAATTTCGCTTAACCAAATGACATTGCCCTTCCCGAAAAATGCCGATAGATAGGCACAGGCCGGGATGTTCCAAAAGGGGAGGCCTTCTGCCAGTTCATAAACTGCACCTGATGAACCGCCCGGTAAAACGCAATTAAAGTTGCACATTGGTATAAAGTACAAGAGGGCGATGCAACGATGCTCCACATAGCTTCTTAGCCCGGACAAAAAATATGGTTGTATAGAAGGGCGCCCCGATACGCATTCGCTATCGGGATTAACAATGCAACGATGTTTAATTGAAATTATTCAGCCCGGACAACAAAAAAAGTATGGTTGTACAGAAGTGTTCATTTTTTCTTTTTAGTAAAAATAAAAAATAACAAAACCATATTTGCCACTAAAGCTATTAAGGGATCAATTGCCTGGCGCAAAAAAATACATTGGGAAAATCCCGGTTATTTGGGGAAAAACATACGGGTAATCCGACAGGCGGGCAGTTCTGAATTTATTTACACCACTTCCAAATCATCCTTGAATTAAAGAAAAACAAAGAGCCGCAAGCAGGCAACCAATCACCGGGCCTGCCACTGGAACCCAACTGTATTTCCAGTCGCTGCCGCCTTTTCCTTTTATGGGCAAAATTGCATGCATGATACGTGGGCCAAGGTCCCTTGCAGGGTTAATAGCATAACCCGTGGTGCCTCCCAGGCTTAGGCCAATGCCTAATACCAGCAAAGCGACTGGCAGTGCATCCAAAGAACCTAATGTATTATTTGGGGCTACTAAAAACAATACCCCTAATATTAAAACGAATGTGCCTGTAATCTCCGATATAAGATTGTCCAGCGGATTTCGGATAGCCGGCGACGTGCAAAAAACCCCCAATTGGGTATCCGTATCCGGGGTTGCCTCAAAGTGCCTTCTATATACCAGCCACACAATAAATGCACCCGACATGGCGCCGAGCAATTGCGCCGCGATATAAATTGGCACGTTGGCCCAGGCAAACTTGCCAAGCGATGCAAGTGCGATTGTGACGGCCGGGTTCAGGTGGCCCCCACTGGAAGCAACCGTAACAAACACGCCCACAAAAACCGCGATGGCCCATCCAAAAGTGATCGCTATCAAGCCACCGTTATGCCCTTTGGTTTTATTCAATATCACATTGGCTACTACGCCATCCCCCAAAATAATCACTAATGCGGTGCCTGTAAATTCTGAAATAAATGGCGTCATGTTATGAAGTGGTTTAAAATGAATAAAAGTATATATATAAAACAAATTACTGAATTAAATATTGTTGGGCCATAACTTCAAATTCTTTTACCTGTTGCTTTGCCCAGTCTTCGGTTTTGTTCATTTCCGCCGCCATAATTGAAACCACTAAGGGAGCTGCTTCGATGGCTGCCATGGCATCGAGGAACAATGCCCGGGTCCTTCTGGCCAAAACGTCTTCAACGGTCATGGCCATTTCGTGCCGCACGGCCCATACTATGGCAGCTTTGGTATAAGGTAACGCAATATGAATTTTTTGCTTCAAGCCCGGCTGGATAATCATTAATTGATTGATAGCCGCTGCATCGCTGCCATAAATAAATAATGGATCATCTGGTGCAGCGCCTGCTGTATAACCATGGATGAGCAACGTTGCTGTTATGCAGGGCCGCATTTTCAATTTAGCGGAAAATGCGGCATTGTCAACAGCGTGCTTTCCCATGGTGCGGTAAGTCGTCCATTTACCCCCTGTAATAGTCACCAGCCCGCTATCAGATACAAGGGTGGTATGATCGCGTGGTAAAATAGCCGTTATTTTTTTCCCCTTTACTTTTATCAGCGGCCGCTGGCCCGCAAAAACACTCTTTACATCACTGTACCGGATACGGGTAGTTAAATAACGGTTGATATGTTGCAGGATAAAATCAATTTCTTCCCGCAGCGGCTTAGGTTCCAATGCGATCTCATTTACGGGTGTGTCGGTAGTACCCAATACCACTTTTTCGTTCCATGGTACTGCGAACAATACCCTGCCATCATCGGTTTTAGGGATCATCATTCCCTGTTTCCCCGGAAAAAATTGTGCATCCACCACAATATGTACACCCTGCGATGGCGACACGATTGATTGATGGGCGGGATCATCCAGTTGCATCACTTTATCCGTAAATATACCGGTGGCATTGATAACGGATTTACCACTAACCGCATAATTTTTTCCCGAAAGCATATCCTGCAGTACTACGCCGGTAATGCGTTTACCCGTTTTAGTGAGCGATGTGAGTTTGCAGTAATTGATAATGGCCGCTCCCTGTTCCGCGGCGGTTTGTGCCAGGTTAATGGCCAACCTCGAATCATCAAACTGGCCATCCTGGTATTGTACACCGCCGCTTAGGTTTTTTGTGGTAATGGCCGGCAATAATCGTTGCGTAGCTTTTTTGGATAGCAACCTGGTTTTACCCAAACTCAATTTACCGGATAACCATTCATATATTGTAAGCCCGGTTCCATAATACCATTTTTGCCACCAGTGAAAAGAGGGGATTATGAAAGATAAATTATGGCACACATGCGGAGCGTTTTTCAACAGCAGGCCCCTTTCCCTTAATGCTTCCCTTACCATTTTAATATTGCCCTGTGCCAGGTAGCGCACCCCGCCATGTACCAGTTTGGTACTTCTGCTGGAAGTGCCTTTTGAAAAATCCACCTGCTCCGCCAATAAGGTTTTATATCCTCTTGAAGCCGCATCCACAGCGGCACCCAGCCCTGTAGCGCCCCCACCAATGATAATGATATCCCATTGCGGCACTTCTTCCAGTTGTCGTAGCATTCGCTGCCTGTTCATCATGGTATATCCGGCCGGTAGTTTATGGTTGATGGTTGGTGGTTGATGGGTGGTCGTTGATGGTTGGTCGTTGTCGTTGATGGTTTGATGGTCAAAAATACAGCTTATCATTACAAAAATTATAGCCATCAATTACAATGAAATAAGTTTTTCAGATAAACAGTAATGTTCAACAGGCATAATTCATAATTAACTCATTAATCTCAATACCAAATTCCAAATTCCTAATACTTTATACTTAATACTTAGTACTTAATACTACTTCACCCTTCATCCGCCCATGCCTTTGCGGCCTTCACCGCCCGGTGCCAGCCCTTCGACAATTTTATTCTTTTATCTTCTTCCATTGATGCGGTGAATTTTTTATCCGCCTGCCATTGATCCTGTATCGCTTCCATATTTTCCCAATACCCAACTGCAAGCCCGGCCAGGTAAGCCGCACCCAGGGCAGTGGTTTCCGTTATTACCGGCCTTACCACCGAAGTATTCATAATATCAGCCTGGAACTGCATCAATAAATTATTAACTGTCGCACCTCCGTCCACCCTAAGTTCTTTAATTGAAATACCTGAATCCGCTTCCATTGCTTTTAATACATCCATTGTTTGGTAGGCAATGCTATCCAATGCGGCACGGGCAATATGAGCTGCGGAAGACCCTCTTGTCAAGCCTGTAATAGTACCCCTGGCATGCTGGTTCCAGTGCGGTGCGCCAAGGCCTGCAAAAGCTGGTACTACATAAACACCTTCGCTATCGCTCACCTGGCACGCCAATGTTTCCACTTCAGCGGATGATTTAATAATACCCAAGCCGTCCCTTAACCATTGTACTACCGCACCAGCGATAAATACACTTCCTTCAAGGGCGTAATGGGTAATTCCATTTACTTTCCAGGCTACGGTTGTCAGTAAATTATTGGTAGAGGCCATTGGTTTTTCCCCGGTATTCATCAGCATAAAACAACCAGTGCCATAAGTATTTTTTACCATGCCGGGTTGTGTACACATTTGCCCGAATAAAGCCGACTGCTGATCACCAGCTATCCCCGCAATAGGTATATTATGTGCTGATAAAATATTCTGCGTATATCCGTAAACTTCACTACTGCCGCGTATTTGCGGTAACATATTGCCGGGTATATCAAATATATCCTGTAATTCCCCATCCCATTGCAGGGTATGTATATTGCACAACATCGTCCTGGATGCGTTGGATACATCCGTTGCATGAACCTGTCCTTTGGTTAAGTTCCATAACAACCAGGTATCAATGGTGCCAAAACACAATTCACCCTTGCCCGCTTTTTCCCTGGCGCCTGGTACATTGTCCAGTATCCACTTCACTTTTGTAGCGGAAAAATAGGCATCTGCAACAAGCCCGGTTTTTTGTTGTATTATTTTATCCATTCCCTTTGCCTTTAGCTCATCACAAAAATCCGCAGTTCTTCTGTCCTGCCAAACGATTGCATTATAAACCGGCTTGCCACTTGCCCTTTCCCACACTACCGTGGTTTCTCTTTGATTGGTAATGCCGACGGCAGCAATATCTTTTACCGATAAACCCGCTTTTGAAATAGCTTCCGCGGCTACACCCAATTGTGTGCTCCATATTTCATTGGGGTCATGCTCTACCCAGCCAGGTTGTGGAAATATTTGAGCAAACTCTTTTTGCGCAAGTGAAACAATAGATCCGTTATGATCAAATACAATGGCCCTTGAACTGGTAGTGCCCTGGTCTAAGGCAAGAATGTATTGCTGCATGGTATTAGATGTATAGGTGATTAAGCAATCGTATTTTAGAAATTATTTTGCTAATGTAGTATTATATCTTTCGTAAATTGATAAGGGCTCAAATAAATTTTTGATTTTTTTTAACATTTCCGTAAAATCCGTTTATATTAAAAATTTTAAATGGGTGCATCCAAAATTGTCGCTGGCTGGTGGGACGCCAGCCAAGGGAAGAATAAGGCATGGATTTTTAATTTGTTATTTTTATTTAATTGCCACACTGATTTTTTTTCATTTTCCGGAACCCGGTTAAAATTATGTAGGGCAAACTGAATTTAAGCAACCAGATTAAAAATTATTTTTAGAATATCCCCAACCGAAAAGTTACCCATAAGATTCTGCACTGGTTGTGCCCGGCATGCTCAATGAAAACAATATTTCATGTTTAAACAGGGTCTTAAAAAATATATAAAAAAAATTACTACATACTATTTTAGTAAAAGGATCGTTTGCCCATTTATACTGCACAACGAATAAAAACGTGAATAAGATTTTTTGTCCAGGCAGGGAAGCAATGGTCATCATCGTTGCATCGCTTGCCGACAGTATTTGTCGGCATCCCGATGTTACACTTGAATCGGGACTTGTACTTAATACCATTGGGGATCTTTATTTGCGTTTTAAATTAACAATTTTTACCCCTTCAGGGGATGGGGGTAACCTGTTTTGTATTTTTTATTGAACAAAACGGAATTTCACTGAATACCCGTTGTGCAGTATAATACATTTATAGGAATGGTTTTTGCATTCTTTCCGAAATAATATAAAACTATGAAAAGATTATTTTTAAGCGCAGTTGTTTTAGTGAGTTTTACTATTGCAAAAGCTCAAAACCTTCACCTTACTTTGTTTGGGGGTATCAGTAATTACCAGGGGGATTTACAGGCCAAAAGATTTACTTTTCAACAGGCAAATGCTGCTTTTGGAATAGGGGGGCTGTATGAAATTACACAAAAACTATATGTACGGGGTAATGTAACATTTGGTAAAGTAAGAGGGGATGATAAAAAATCTCTATTAAATGCAACCCGTAACCTCAGTTTTTCCTCCCCGCTTACTGATTTACACCTTGGTTTGGAATATGATCTTTTAAATTCTTACGAAAGAAGTTTAACGCCCTTTGTATTTGCCGGTATTTCAGTTTTTCATTTCAATCCATCCACAATTGATTCTTCGGGTAAAAAAGTATTTTTACAGCAATTAGGAACGGAAGGCCAGGGGTTCTTTCAGGGAAGAACAAAATATAATCTTACAGAAATGGCGCTGCCTTTTGGTGCGGGGATAAAACTTTCGCTTTCTGAAAATATCAGGGTCCGTTTTGAAATTGGATTGCGCAAAACATTTACTGATTATTTAGATGACGTAAGTACTACTTATGCAGACCAGGCGGAGTTATTGATAAATAATGGCCAGCGTGCGGTTGACCTTGCTTTCAGGGGAGGTGAATTGAAGGGAACCGGCACAACCTACCCTGCAGTTGATACCCAAAGAGGAAATGCTGGCAGTAAGGATTGGTATTACTTCACCGGGTTAGGTATAAGTTATCGTTTATTTTCAGGTAATGGCCCCGGTGGTTCAAGCAGCAAAACAGGTTGCCCGGCTAATGTGTTCTAATCTGCACTTAATGGTTGATCGTTGATGATTGACCGTTAGTAGTTGATCGTTCATGGTTGATGATTGAGTTAATTAACTGAAGAATTATCTGTCAATCAATATAGTTTAATTTAATTGCGGCAATCAGTTTATACTGGTTGCTTTTTTATTTAGATACCTATGACCTATAAACTATCAGAATTACTTGGCCCACCTTGTAAATGAAAGGCCCCAAACCCGCCAGCCGGCGGGGCAAACACCCCAAATTGAAAGTGCTGCTATTTATTCAAATGTATGTAAGCGCCCATATAATCCCCGGCTGATGTTGAGCTAATTACTACGAGGGAAAAGATACCCAATGGTATGCGGTACAAGAGTACCCAAATAAGACCGGCTGATGTTTCGCTCATTACAACTCCAAAATTTACAGGCCATTCATTTTCAAATGGCGGACTGCTTTTTGAAAGGTGGCGTTATTTGAAGGCCCTGTTTTGCCCCCGGCCCCTGAAGGGGAGGTCTTCTGCCAGTTCATTAACTAAGTAAGCCTAAGGAATCGCTCGTTATAACGCAATTAAAGTTGCCCATAGGTATTAAGTACACGAGTGCGACGCAACGATGATCCCATGAAATACTTCTGCCCGGACAACAAAAAAAATATGGTTGTATAGAATGGCCCTGCCTGTTTGCGCAGGCAGACAGGGATGCAACCCTGCCTGACTGTGTCAGGCAGACAACGATGCTGCCATGAAATACTTCTGCACGGACAACAAAATAAGAATGCTTTCCAGAAGGGTTATTATTTGCGATTAAAAATGCCTTAACTGTGATTCTTATGATTTATTTGATTAATCCTGATTTGTATAGCCAATCTTATTTTTGTGATAATACTGATTTTTCAATTGTTGTTGAATTTGCCAGGTGTCAGGAGTTCCGCGATTTTTAATTTTTAATTTTTAATTTTTAATTCCTGATTCCTAATTCATCATTCTTAATTCCTAATTCATTGTGTTTTACATTTGCACTGAAATTATAAAGAATGGCATATAAATCTTTGGAAGGATGTTTAATTGATCTTGAAAAGAACGGACAACTCGTCCGTATAAAAGAACCCATAGGCCCTAAGCTGGAAATGGCAGCCATTCATTTACGCATACACGAAGCGGGAGGGCCCGCCTTACTTTTCGAAAATGTGAAAGGAAGTAAATTCAGGGCTGCTTCCAATATTTTTGGCACGTTGGATAGAAGTAAATTCATTTTCAGGGATACGCTCGGATTGGTTCAACAATTGATAGCATTAAAAAACGACCCGCTAAAAGCCTTTAAGCATCCCCTTAAAAATTTTAATGCGGGCCTTGCCGCGTTCAAGGCATTGCCATTAAAAAACCCCATCAATAAACCTGTATTTTTCCAGCAAATTCAAATACAGGATATTCCACAAATACAACATTGGCCGATGGATGGCGGGGCCTTTGTTACGCTGCCACAGGTGTATTCGGAAGATATGGATAAACCTGGCATCATGAATGCCAACCTGGGCATGTACCGCATACAGTTATCGGGCAACGAATATGAATTTAATAAAGAAATCGGGTTGCATTATCAACTGCACAGGGGCATAGGCGTGCATCAAAGCAAGGCCAATAAAAAAGGGTTGCCGCTTAAAGTAAGTGTATTTGCAGGTGGCCCGCCATCGCATAGTGTAAGCGCTGTAATGCCCTTACCGGAAGGCATCAGCGAAATGACATTTGCAGGCGTATTAGGCAACAGGCGTTTCAGGTATGCTTACCGGGATGGATATTGCATTAGCACGGATGCCGACTTTGTAATTACCGGTGAAGTTTATCCCGGCCAGAATAAGCCGGAGGGCCCTTTCGGTGACCACCTGGGTTACTACAGTTTGAAGCATGACTTTCCCGTGATGAAAGTTCACAAAGTTTTTGCGAGGGAAAATGCCATCTGGCCTTTTACCGTAGTGGGACGGCCGCCACAGGAAGACACCAGTTTTGGCCAGTTGATACATGAAATAACAGGCAGTGCGATACAGGCCGAAATACCCGGATTAAAAGAAGTACATGCGGTGGATGCCGCAGGCGTTCACCCCCTGTTGTTAGCTATCGGCAGTGAAAGATATACACCTTATGCGCCAGCCAAACAGCCAGCGGAAATATTGACTATCGCCAATCATATATTGGGTACCGGGCAACTGAGCCTGGCTAAATTTTTATTCATTACCGCGGATGATACAAACAAATTAAGCACGGCGAATATTGGCGCTTATTTTCAATATATCCTGCAAAGGATAGATCTTAAAAGAGATATCCATTTCCATACAAATACAACCATTGATACCCTTGATTATTCCGGCACTTCACTTAATAGCGGCAGCAAGGTAGTGCTGGCTGCTTATGGAGAAGCAGTGAGGGAATTAGCAACCACTATACCGCAGTGCCTGCATACGTTGCAAGCTTTCGAAAATCCAAAAATGGTAATGCCCGGGGTAGTTGCTTTACAGGCAAAGGCTTTTAGTGATTATGCCACAGCGAAAAATGAATTTGATATTTTAGATGAACAGTTGAAGAACAGCCTTTCGGAACTGCAATCAATCGCCTTGGTTATTATTTGTGACAATGCGGATTTTGTAAGTGATAACCTGCGAAATTTTTTATGGGTTAGTTTTACCCGCTGCAATCCTTCACACGATATGTATGGCATTGGTGCCTTTCAGGAAAATAAACATTGGGGCTGCGCAGGCCCATTGGTTTTGGATGCCAGGATAAAACCACATCACGCCCCACCAGTAGAAGTGGATGCGGCTACCGAGAAAAAGATTGACCGGTTATTTGAAAAGGGTGGAAGTTTATACGGCGTGTTATAAACGTTTAATCACGATTTTTTCCGAATACTCTCCCAATACTTCATTAAAGAAATTTTTAGCGGCTAAAAATTTAGCGGCTGGTATTTTGTATTCATTCAGTTCAAGCCGGGCTACCGAGCGAATACTCTTTTTACCTTCATCAAATTCATACGAGCTGCTAAAACCGCCATATTCAAATGTAATTTTCTTCGCCTTTGGCAATGTTTCAATTCCAAATCCTTCCGGCAAGTTGTAAATGGTGGTATCTGTTTTAATAAACGGATGCTGAAAATAAAAATCCTGCGTGCGGTTCTCCGCCTTGGGTAAGGCGCCGCCCCATATCTTATAAATGCGGGGGTTGAGGAACAATTTTTTTCCTGTACTGAATTCCGGTAATTTACCGATGCTCATGGCCATAATTGTCGCGGCTTTTTTATCCGCCGGGTTATAATTTATTTCGAAGTCATCAGGTTGCATATAGCCATAATAATTAACCAGGAAATTTTTTTGGTCATCTTTCTTTTTATTACCTATATAATTCATCAGATCCTGTTTGTATTCACCGGTTGTATTGAGTGTAACATCCACCTTGCCCGAACCATCATCCGCCATATCAATAACAGTTAGCGTTGAATAGGTATTATCCGATGCCTTGCTTTTTGGCGTAGCCACCAGTTTACCACCGTCCTCAGTTACCAGCAATGCATTCCTGTTTTCGGTAAAATTCCCCAACACGCCAAATTCGGTAATGTTGCTGGTACATTCTAGCCAGATGGTATCATTTCGTAAAGGCACGCAAAGTATGATGTGATCGAACCCATCGTAAGGAAAAGCGGGGTCCACAGGCTCTTCATTATAAGACGCATTGATCAATGCGTAATGGCTTTTTATACCTACAGCATCCAAACAGGCCAGGGTATAATTGGTCAATGCCTTGCAATCGCCATATTTTTTCTTATCTACAAAATCCGCTTCGAAAGGCTTTAAGCCCCCAATTCCCAATTGAATGCTTACGTACCTGAAATTCGACTGAAGATACTGGTAAATGAGTTTTGTTTTTTCCCGCTCATTCGTCGCATCTTTCACGAATTCCCGAAAGAACTGTTTTCTTTCTTCAGTAAGGTTCCTGGTATTTTTTGCCAGTAAACCATTCCATATACCAAAATTTTGCCAGGTACTCATATCACCTTCATAGCCATCCAGTTCAAATTTATTGGGCGCCAATAAAATATGCGGATACCTGCTTTCATAGCTTACACTGCCAGCCTCGTGTTCAAGGGCAGGCATGTTTTTTACCGACCAGGAATATGTTATTATTTTTCCATCGTTGGTTATTATGGGAACCAAATTCGTATTTTTCCCTTTAAACCTTAAATCGAGGCCTGCCGGAACAATGGCCACAAAGTTGGAATTTTCTACAGACTGCTCGGGTAATTGAAGCTGGTACCCGGGATACCTGAGTATGCCATTATATATCAATTCGTAATCAACCTGCATGGTTACGGGATAATTGGTTGCAGGTGCCGGAAGAAAGTACGTTTTATTATCAGATATCAAATCAGTACTGGTGGATTGCATGGATAAGTCGGACCGCTTGTATTTTTTCAGGGAAGCGCCTTTGCTGTCGAAAAGCTGGATGGATACGCTTTCCAATGAATGGAACTTATCTGAATACGCCTGGAATTGCAACTCGTCTTTTCCATTCTCATTCAATACAGTTACTACTTTGTGTACTTTGTAAGCAGCCTTACCCATCGACTTTACTTCAAATTCAATCCGCTCTTCCCTTATTACAGAATAGGCATTTTTCTTCAATTCTTCGGGTATGGCAGATGTGTCAAAAGGTTTATTTTGAGCATGACTGCTTAACAAAGCAATTGCTGAAACAATTGTAATAGTTATTTTTTTCATGGCTGGTTTTTTTAAAGATGTCAAATTTTTCATGTATGATAAATACTCTTTGATCCGCAGGGAGCAAAAGTTCATGTATGCACTAAAGTACAAGAGTGCCCGAATAAACCGGGGCTGATGTTTCGCTAATAATCCCGATGCACCGGGAGGAAAAGTTTACAGGTCATTTATTTTCAAAGGGCGAACTGTTTTTTAAAGGGAGGCATAATTTGAAGACCCTGTTTTGCCCCCGTCCCTCCCGATGAACCGGGACAGGCTTTCCCGAAAAATGCCGAAAGGCCGGCACTGGCCGGGATGTTCCAAAAGGGGAGGTCTTCTGCCAGTTCATAAACTGCGCCTGATGAACCGCCCGGTATAACGCAATTAAAGTTCCCCAATGGTATTCAGTACAAGAGTGCGACGCAACGATGATGCCATGAAATACTTCTGCCCGGACAACAAAAAAAAGAATGATTGAATAGAAGTGCGGCACCACTGAAGCTAAATTCATATACTAAAGACTGGCTCATAAAAAATCAACTCATTTTTTCTTAAATACGATCTGCTCATTTAACATCTCAAACAGCTTTTTGTAAAACTCCTGAAAGTACGGATATTCTTCAACTGAATAGATGGGCTTTTTAATATCCAGTTGTATTCTAACGGATAGTTCGTTATCGGTTACTTGCATTAACCTGGAAAAAATGATGCTCGTATCCGGCATTATCATTTTTGTATTCTTGGGTAATTCATCAAACTGGAAACCTGCGGGAATTGTAAACCGGCCGATAATAATATATGTTTGATTGCTTCCAAAAAACACATCCGAAAAACGGTTATCGGCGATAAAAGGATTTTTTTCGAGGCCGGAAAAAAGATTGGGCGAAAAATAATGGTAATCACCGGAAGAACTTGTTTTGCCGGTGAAATTTACATGCTGTTTCAGCGGCAATGAATCAATATCCTCATTCTCCACACTCAGGCTATCTATGGTGAAACCGGTAGTGGCATTCAAATGAGTGTCAATAAATTTTTGTTTTCCTTTCTTCAATGCAGGTATCCTATCCAGGCGGCTGTAATCGAATGATACTATATTGGCTTCTCCCGTCATCAATCCATTTTCATTGATTTCGGCCATTAAAAGGGTAGTATTTTTAAAGAGTTTTTCTTTGTTCCATAAAACCTTCCAGCCCCATTCAAGCGTGCTTAATTTCTCTATTACAAGCCCTTCCGAATAAAGTACATCCTCTGGTATTATGTTTGCCGGTGTAAATTTATTGGTGGCATCCAGTACATAAATATTCTTGCCAATTTCAACATAGGCCATTACCTTGTTGAATTGTTCAATGCCTGCAATTCCTGTATTTACCCTGCCATTTTCCCTTGTACTTACGAGCATGGGATGTACATTAATATCCGCATCCCTCAACAGGTTTACCAATATAAGATTGATTTCGCCGGAAGTACCTTTTTTATCCTTCCATGCCGATTTTACGCCATCCAACGCCCATATACCATCGTAATCGTTCCATTGCATGTTTTTTCTAACATATTCATGTATGACCACCATTTTCCGGTATGGATCGATAATTTTTGCAAGCAAGGCATCCAGCTCACTGGTCCGGGGAATATCCCGCTTTAACTGCAGGCCAAAATCCTCATCTTCCATTAATTCCTTTATGATCTCCTGCCAGGTATGCAGTAAATTCTTCCTTGGCTGGCCGGCAATTTCCACTGCCTGCAAAAGAGGAACTACCTGTTGCTGATAATCTTCATCACAGGTAATAAAAGCCTCATCCCTCAGCGCCGGGATATCCGTGACGGTATAGGTTTTAATGTTCCGGTAATCTTGTTTGTTCCTGGTTTCCACCTTTAACCCTCCCTTCTGCGTAGCCGCTACTATCAGTTCAGCAGGAAAGTTCGTTGTATATCTGCTAAGTTTTACGGGTATTGATTTTTGAAAATACCAGCTTTTCAAGGCATAAAAATTAGCCGCGTAATCTACAAACTTATACTCGATGATACTTCCTTTTTTTACTTCGGGAAAAGTAAAGATCACTTCCGATAACCTTTTATTTATCTTCTTACGATAAATAAGGGCCTTATCTACTTTGGTATAAACAATATTGCCTGATGCATCCAGGTTGATGGTTTGCGCAGAAATATTTTTGATTTCCTCCAGGTTGCGGTCTGAATAATAGCGGATCTTAATATTGGCCCTGTCGAGCCCTTTATCTGTTAAAATCTTAATTCTTACATGCCTTGAAAGTTCAGTACTAACATAATCACTGGTGAGGGAATTCAAATTGAGGTTGCAAAAGACTTCGCCTACATCAAATAAAACCATTGCTTCCGCGGCATTATCAAAAACACATTCTTTCATTTCAAGATCGGCTTTGTCTATTTTGCCATAAGCAGGTACATCCTTTTGCGCAGAAACAGTGGCGTACAGGAATACCATCAGGAGGATAAAACATGGATACTTCATATTAGGGTATGATTAATTTTGAACAAGATAGATATATTAATGTACTTAACTTCAATTTGAGAAAAATATTGTAACCTAAAATAAAAACTAAAAATGAACTTTCTTAAAGTACTGGGCGCCATGTTTTTCTTTTATTCCTGTAGTGCGCAGCCAAAGCAAGCCAGGCTAAAAGTAAATGCGGATGACAACAGCTTGTTGTGGGAAGTAAGTGGTAAGGGCCTTAAAAATCCTTCTTATATTTTTGGCACTTTTCACCTGATGTGTAAAGATGATATCAGGTTCAGTGAGCAATTAAAAACCGCCGTTACCAATTCCAACCTCCTGTATCTTGAAATGGACATGGATGACCCGGCCATTATGCTGGGCGGATTACTAATGATGAATATGAAAGATGGAAAAAAATTGCAGGATATGTATTCGGCGGAGGAATATGAAAAGGTAGCGACATTTTTCAAGGACACTTTACATATACCCATAGGTTTGCTGCAAAGAACCAAACCTTTTTTCCTGGCTGCACTGCTATATCCAAAAATGATGCCCTGCAAAACCGTATCCGGGGTGGAAGAGGAATTGATGAAACTTGCCAAACAACAGAAAAAAGAGATCAAAGGTTTAGAAACCATGGAATTCCAATCAGCCGTATTTGATAGTATCCCTTATGAAGAACAGGCGAAGGAATTATTAAAATCCATTGATAGCATGGTGGCTTATCAAAAGTATTTTGACACCATGATATCAGTATATAAAACACAGCGGCTAATGGACATTGAACAACTATTTAAGGATAGCGAATTTGGAATGGAAGCCCACCAGGACTTATTGTTGAATGACCGTAATAAAAACTGGGTTACCCAATTAAAAACCATCATGAAAAATGAAAGTGTATTCGTGGCAGTTGGCGCCGGGCATTTGGTGGGTAAGGAAGGGCTTATCAGTTTACTTCGGAAAGAAGGGTATTCTTTAAAGCCGTTATTTAATAGATAATGGATAATGGATAATTGATAATTGGATAATTGATAATTGATAATTTGATAATGGATAATATTGGCGCTCAGGGATAATTATTGGATTTGGATGAAATATGAGTTTAAAATAAAAGTTGGTGCAGGAGGTTGATTGATAATGAATTTATTCAGGATTCAATTCCACTAATTATTCCTAAGCCCAACAATGATAATAAATTCAAAACTTCATGTAGCAATCCTGTTAAATTCATTTTGTACCTATTTTTTATTAAACCAAATACCCGGTAATTTTGTATAAAGGAATAATTTTATGCAATGAATAAGATAATCAGTTCCGTGTTTTTACTTGTTTTTTTATCTGCCTGCGAAAAGGACATCAATTTTAAATTAAAGAATGCGGAAGATCTGTTGGTGGTAGATGCCAATATTGAAAACGGCCGCCCTCCCATAGTAGTGCTTACCAAAAGCTTGAGTTTTTTTAGTACACTCGATCCCGCCTTATTACTCAATTCATTTGTTCGCAATGCGGATGTAACCATTTCCAATGGAGTGCTTACACATAAATTAAAAGAATATGGCAGGCAACTGGGCGGTGGCGTTACCATATATTCTTATGGCATTGATTCTGCTAATCTGGCCACCGCTTTTACAGGAACTTTCAATACCCGCTATACATTAAATATAAAAGCGGGCGGAAAAGATTACACGGCTACCACTACCATTCCTGCATTAGCCAAAAAAGCGGATTCATTGTGGTGGAAACCCGCCCCATTCGCGGTTGATACCAATAACGTAATTATAATGGTTAAAGCCACTGACCCACCGGGGCTGGGAAACTATATCCGGTATTTTACCAGTAAAAACAGCGGGCCTTTTTTACCGGGCGAAAACTCTGTTTTTGATGACCAGGTTATTGACAATACTACTTACCAGGTACAGGTTGATCCTGGTATCAATAGAAATAATTTTGTCCCGTTTGACAGTAACTATTTTAAAAGAGGGGACACCGTAACCCTGAAGCTTTGCAATATTGATAAACCCACCTACACTTTCTGGGCCACCTGGGAATTCGCCTATCAAAGTATTGGTAATCCTTTTGCCCAACCTAATAAAGTAATTGGCAACATCAGCAATGGGGCATTGGGGGCTTTTTATGGCTATGCGGCATTTTATAAAACGCTGGTTATACCGAAGTGAGGTGGGGGAAGGTTTTCTGTTTACTGTTTTCTGTTTATTGTTTTCTGTTTACGGTTTAGAGTGGAAGGTGGTAGATGAAAGGTTTTGGATGAAAGGTTTAGGAATTCATATTTTGATTTTGAGCTGATTTTTTCGGTGTTATACTGCGCAAGGGATACAAACCTGAGGTAAAATTTTTGTCCAGGC
>JANOTW010000079.1:0-4420 GCA_031416575.1 Ferruginibacter sp. | reverse complement strand
TCACTGCTTTATACCGCAATAAAAGATATGACGTTAAAAACCGATTTCACCATTACACCCTCAACCAGGCATAAAATAAAAGCGGGTTTTGCTTATACCAACCATCGTTTATCCCCCGCATCTTTTTCTGCCAGTATCCCCAGGCGGGGAAACCGGTTAACCATCAATAAAACCGGTATTAATAAACTGTACTCAAATGAAATGGCTTTTTATGCCGGGGATGATTTTGATGCTTCCCAAAAAATAAGCATCAATTATGGAGTAAGGGTACCCCTGTTTACGGCATCGGGAAAAACCTATTTATTTGTGGAGCCACGCATTACCACTAAATTATCCGTTAGCAACACGGCTTCATTAAAAGCGTCTTATACCAGGATGAACCAGTTTCTGCATTTAATCCCGAATTCAACCGCAGGGCTGCCCACTGATATCTGGGTTCCATCCAGCGACAAAACAAAACCCCAGTCCGCAACCCAGTATGCACTTGGCCTTTTTAAAAATTTTAAGGACAACGACATTGAAACCAGTGTTGAAGTGTATTACAAAGCAATGAGTAACCAGGTTTTATTTGGAGAAGGAAAGCAACTGAGAATAAATATCAACCTTGATAGTTTAATGGTATATGGAAATGGGGAAAGTTATGGCGCGGAATTTTTCGTGAAAAAAAATACAGGCAGGCTTACCGGCTGGATTTCTTATACGCTTTCAAAGACTACTCAAAAATTCAATGATTTGAATTTCGGAAATAAATTCCCGTTCAAGTATGACAGGCGCCATGTTTTATCGGTAACCGCAAGTTATCAGCTTACTAAAACATGGACATTTAGTACTGTTTTTGTTTATTCTTCGGGTGTAGCTTTCACAATTCCAACTGGAAGGATAAGCACACTTAATTCCGGGTCGATATTCGAGGGCAATTATTATGTGTATGAAGGAAGGAATAATTACCGCCTCGCCGCTTATCACCGGTTGGATTTATCCGTTTCCAATAAAAAGCTGGTTAAGCTTTTCAAGAAGCGTTACGAAAGGGAATGGACCTTTGGATTTTACAATACTTACAGCCGGCAGAACCCTTACTTCGTTTATTTCCAAATTGATGCTTTAACGAATAAACCTACCGCGAAGCAGGTTTCGTTATTGCCAATTATTCCCGGCATCTCATTCAATTTTAAATTTTAAAAAATGAATACCGTAAAAGTTTTATCAATTGCGCTGCTAAGCCTTTTAGCCACAGCCTGTAAAAAGGACATAACCATAAATTTTCCAGGAGGCCATACCAGCAAAGTTTTTATTGAAGGAATGTTGTACCCCGGTAAAAAGCCGCAGGTTTTTATCAGCAAAAGCAATTCTTTTTTTAGCTCAAAGGTTTCACCGCAACAGGTTTTTGCCAGGGGTGCGGTTGTAAAAATTACAAGCGGCGTATCAGTGGATGTGCTGGTTCAGGATTCCACTTTTAATAAGTTCAGGTGCAGGTGGGAACCGTTTTATCGCGGTAATATCGCTGCCGAATACGGAAAGGCATACACGCTGGAAGTGAGTTTTGAGGGGAAAACATATACGGCAGGAACCACTATCAATCAAAAAGCCGTTGCCATCGAATCTATTGAATACACTCCGCGATTTGTAGATGTTTACGGAGGGCACGATGGAGTGATCATAAAAATTACCGACCCCCCGGACAGGCGTGACTATTATCGTTTTCAAATGAACAGGATCATTGACACTTCGGTACGTCATGCCCATGTGCTTGACAGGTTTGTAAATACCTGTGTATCGGGCCCTAATGAGAAATTTCCTGTAACGGATATTGGGCGGATTGTTTTTAATGATGAAAATGCGGACGGGCAAAAAATAGTAATGTCAATTGAAGTTACTTATGAATACAAAAAGGGGGACAAAGGATGGGTATTCATACAATCGCTGGACAAAAATTCGGCGGAATTTTATAAAGACCTCGACGACCAGCTACAGGCAATACAAAACCCGTTTGTAGAACCTGTTTTTATTAATTCCAAAATACCAGGCGCCACAGGTGTTTTCGGTTCGGCAGTATTATCCGATTCGGTTTTGTTTATCTTTCCACGGGATAATCCCTGATAGCCAAATAATATTTCCATCAAAAATCAATCGGCCTGTTATGGCAAAAACTGAATAACCCCCCCTTCAGGGGAACGGGGTGGAGCTGCGGCTAATTGCTTATCACACTCAATTCCGTCCTTCTGTTCAAAGCCTTGCCCTGTTCAGAAGCATTGTCGGCGATGGGCTTGGTGGCACCCAGGCCTTTTGATTGTAAACGGCCTTTAGCTACCTGCCTGCTGGCTAAAATATAATTTATTACCGACTGTGCCCTGCCGTTGGAAAGCAATAAATTATCGGGTGGCTTACCTACATTATCGGTGTGGCCACTGATCAATATTTTTAGTTTGGGGTTATCATTCATCAACTGAATTACTTTATCCAGTTCTACCATTGACCCCGGTTTTAATTCAGTTTTTTTACTGTCGAAAAAAATATTTTTTAGCACGATGGCGGCCCCTGCTTCAATGGGTTGCAAGGGAATGTTGGCCGTAAAAACGGAGTCAATGCTGCGGTCATTCAAATTATAATTTTCCGAAAAAAACAAATACCCTTTCCTGTTAACATTAAATGCATAATCTTTTCCAACCGGCAGTGTGGTTAAATAATTCCCGTCTTCATCCGTTTGCACCTTGCTGATCAACTGACGGCTATTGATATCCGTTAGTTCAACAGAGGACGGCAGGCCGGATTTGGTTTTGGCATCATACACCTGGCCCTTTACCCATAAGGTTTTGGGTGGTTGTATATCTTCCCTCAACTGAAAGCTATACAGGTCCAGTCCCCCTTTACTATCGCTTTTGTCGCTGGCGTAATAGGCTGTTTTTCCATCAGCCGCCACAATCATTGATCCTTCTTCATCAATTGTATTAACAGGATAACCCAGGTTTTCCGCTTCACCCCAGGCGCTATCGTTTAATTTTTTTGAAAAATACAGATCCGTTAGGCCGTAACCGGTATGCCCGTTACTATTATAAAACAGCGTTTGGTTATCGGCATACATGAATGAACAACTTTCATCCCCGCTGGTATTTACCCTGGGGCCAAGGTTTTGGGGCCTGCCCCATTTGCCATTGATGGTGCGGTGCGTTACCCAGATATCTTTACCTCCATAACCGCCCGGCTGGTTGCTGCTAAAATAGATATCCCGTTTATCAGGAGAAAAGGATGGGGAGGATTCCCAAAATTCGGTATTCACCATCGGGCCCAGGTTTTCTGCCTGGCCCCATCCCTGCTTTGTTTTGTAGGAAATATACAGATCGCAGCTACCCTGGCCTTCAGGATAATTGCATCCCGTAAAAATGATCCATTCCCCATCCAGTGAAATGTTTTGAGCGCCCTCGTTTAAATTGGTATTTACTTTGCCGCCCAGTGATTGGGCCTTGCTCCATTTACCACCTGTTAAATCGGTTTCATAAAAATCTTCATCACCGGCAACACGCCTGGTGAAGATGAGTTTTTTCCCGTCAATGGTGAGCGATGGATAATATTCCAATGCAGTAGAATTAACACTGTCCCCTAAATTTACAGGAGCAAAAACATAATTATTATTCGGATGTTTTTTTTCGTAGTTCAATGCGAATTCATATACTCCTTTACGATAGTTGCCTGCACGGATGCTTTGTGAATTTAGTTTGTCGTATTGCAAAAAACGGTTAACGGCATCCAGGGCTTTTTGAAACTGGCCCAGGCCGGCCAGGGAAATAGAATAAGGCAGCAGGTAGGTAGTTGAGTAAACCGCATCTAATTGAAAACTTTTTTCAAAATCAATCACCGAGGAATCATATTTTTTCAGGTTGGCGTAGATGCCGGCCCTTGATAAAAATGCATCCACAAACTTTGGTTCCATCTCAATAGCCTTATTTATTTTGTCAATGGCGGCTTCATATTTTTGTTGCTGTGCATCCTCATAAGCCCGGGCATAAATATCACCTGCTTTTTTATTTACTTTATCGGGATCATACCATTGTGCGGAACAGATAAAGGATGAAAAAGCGATAAGGAGAAATGTTATGATGGAGCGAATGATAGGTGGATTTTGTTGCATTGATTTTATTTCAGTTGGTGAAGGTAAAACGAATTGGGAATTAAGAATGTAAAATTAACAAGTAAGAATTGGCAATGAGCGAATACCGCCGAGTGGTCGGTGTCCTCACCGAACACAGCTACGAAAGGGAAGCGGAAATTTGGGTTGCACCCACCCTTGTGCGACTGTTTGTAAATTCGGCAAGATGCCTTAAATTTGATATTATGCAAGTACAGATAGACATGGAATTTGATCAAATCCTTAAAGTTGTTAGAACACTGCAGGCAGGGCAATTAAAACAACTTAAAGCTGAAATTG
>JANOTW010000078.1:0-2010 GCA_031416575.1 Ferruginibacter sp. | reverse complement strand
GCCCTGAGTTTTACATAAATATCGCCATTATCATTTACCGCCAGGTGCCTTGCAGGGCCAAGGCTGTCTGCAACAACAACCGCCTCAAAACCTTCGGGTAACATAAGGCCCCCGTTAACAGTATCGCCTGAGGATAAACCGGATTTGCAATTAATAAAAAATATGATTATAAAAAAATAAAGAAGCGCCGGCAATAATTTCGCCCGTGAAAGTTGGTTGTGAATATCAATTTTTTTTATGTGCACTTTTATAAAAAATATTTTTGACATTGGTAAAAATTATTGAGTGACAGGCATTTGTTTTTCATCGCATCATCGTGGCCTGCTTTACGCAGTCAGGCAAGGTTGTTTCATTTTTCTATACAACCATTTTTTTTTGTCCAGGCTAAGAAGCTATGTGGATCATCGTTGCATCGCCCTCTTGTACTGAATACCATTGGGGATCTTTTCTTGCGTTATATGTATCATGCAGGATCAAGCCCTGAGGCGTGTTCCTGCATGATACCAGGTATCTGAAAACCGTACTGAAAAACAACTGAATTCCCAACAAAAAGCCCAGGGGTATTGCCAATGCAGGAGGCGGCAATGCCGGAAGTAAAATGGAAGGTTTCAATGAATCAGGTAGCTACTTTCGATAATTCCTCTTTCAATCTTTGCGCTACTATTTTTTCTTCACCTGCTTTCATTACCCATGTCGTCATGCTGATATGGCCTTCTTCGTTGCCCACTATTTCAATGGATGGATTTCCGTTACGTAATTTTTCCTGTAGTTCTTTCGTAGTGATTTTTACTTTGCCGTTATCCCAGGTTACATGCAGCGTGGGCGTTACATTTCCCAGCGCTGGCACTTTAACTTCCGTTGTAACGCCGCTAATATTTTTTATGGCATTTTGAATTTTATCAACGCGGCCTTCCCATTCTTTCCATTCTTTATCATGATCGTAATTAAGGTAATGCTCCAGCGCCACATACATGCCTATCACTTCTTCCTTGTTCACCTTCATGCCGCGGCCAATGGTAGAGCCACGTGGCGGCATGGATAAACGTGCCGCGGCTATAATATCTTTTTTACCCATCAGCAAACCCGCACTCTGCGGGCCACGCATGGCTTTGCCCCCGGAAATGCACACAAGGTCGAAACCCATTTCATTAAATTTCCAAAGGTTGCTTACTGGCGGTACATCCGCGGCAATATCAATCATGGTGGGTATATTATATTTTTTGCCCAGCGCAACCCATTGTTCATGGGTAATCAAACCCTTGTCTGACTGAATATTTAAAAACCACAGCAAAGCGGTTTTTTCATTGATCATTTTTTCGACATCATTGACGGTTTCCACAAAAACAATTTTGCAGCCTGTATTGGTAAGCGCCTGCGAGTACCCAATATTATGGCCTTTCTGAATGATGACTTCCGATTTCATCCCCGTACCTGAAAGATGAGGTAGTTGTTCGGCCTTCTTTGGATCAGGGCCGGTTAACACACCGGCAAGGCCAAGTGTCATGGCTGAAAAACACCCTGCCGTTACTACTGCGGATTCCGCTTTTGTTAACGCCGCGATTTTCTCACCCACTTTATCCTGCAAATCATCCAGCAGGCAAAATTCGGTGGAGGCATGCCTTATTGCGTCTATAACATAATCGTGCATTAACGACCCCGTCATAAATGTGTAGGTACCGGCTGCATTTATAAAAGTGCGCACACCCAGTTCTTTAAACAGATTTCGTTTTGGCGCCTGGCCAGGTGAGGCGGAGACGGTTTCAGTTAAAAGCATATTTCCGGCGATACCTGCCACCGGTAATAAGGCCAGATTTTTTATTAAATCCCTTCGTTTCATTTTTTTGTAAGTTAAGGCATGATAAAATCCCCTTGTTTGTAATTCATCATTTCAGGTAAGCGATACAATCCATTTCTACCAATGAATTGCCGGGTACTCCCCCTTTGGCGACCGCAATTGTTGAGCGCACGGGAGGTTTGTTCCCGAACCGGCCTTTGTACACCTCATTCATT
>JANOTW010000077.1:0-1713 GCA_031416575.1 Ferruginibacter sp. | reverse complement strand
ATTAATGGATGTACACAGCGGCCTGCTTCCCAGTTGGCAAAAAAACATTAAGCGATTTATAGATATCACTACGGCGGCTGTCGGTTTATTGTTGATGTCCCCCCTATTGATATATACCGCTATCCGTACCAAATTATCATCACCGGGCAGCATATTTTTTTTGCAGGAAAGAATCGGGTACAAGGGCAAACCATTCACCATTTATAAGTTCAGGAGCATGGTAAAACATGCAGAGAAAAACGGCCCGTTACTGAGTAGTGACGATGATCCGCGTATTACCAGGTGGGGAAGAGTGATCCGCAAATGGAGATTGGATGAACTGCCACAATTGCTAAATATTTTAAAAGGGGAAATGAGCCTGGTAGGCCCAAGGCCGGAGCGGAAATTTTATATTGAACAAATAGTGAAGCAGCATCCTGAATACAACTATTTATTTAAAGTAAAACCGGGCTTAACAAGCTGGGGCATGGTAAAATTCGGCTATGCATCATCGGTAGATGAAATGATTGAAAGGATGATGTTTGACCTGATGTATATTGAAAATGTTTCCATAGCCCTTGATCTTAAAATAATGATTCAAACTATCCGGATTATCCTGGCGGGAAAGGGGAAATAATGAATGCTCCTTTTATTGCTGCGGAAGAATTTTTTTTGAGCCCGGCAATTGATCCCTAATCAAGCTTCATTGGCAGGCCCTCCCGATCCTTATCGGGATCGCACTTCTATACAACCATTCTTTTTGTCCGGGCTAAGAAGCTATGTGGGGCATCGTTGCATCGCCCTCTTGTACCGCATACCATTGTGGATCTTTACCCACGTTGCAATTAGCGAAACATCAGCCGCGGTTTATTCGGGTACTTTTGTACTGTACATCCATATTGAACCTGCTTACGTTTTATTATGATTTTAAAAAATCAACTTTATCCTGTAACCTAAAAAAATCAGGTATCAGGCATCTTTTGATTATTTTTGAATAAACACCCACGTTTTGAAAAAACTGTTCCTTTTATTCATACTCTTCTATTATCAACTACCAACTGCCAGGTGCCAACTCCCCTACTGGCAACAACAGGTTGATTTTAACATTGACGTTACCCTGAATGATAAGGACCATACATTGGATGGTTTTGTAAAGATGGACTATTACAATAATTCACCTGATACATTGCATTATATTTGGTTTCACCTTTGGCCCAATGCCTATAAAAACGACCGCACTGCATTCAGCGACCAGTTATTGGAGAATGGCAGAACAGGTTTTTATTTCAGCAACAGCGATAAACGCGGCTATATTAACCGGCTCTATTTTAAAGTGAATGGCACGGTTGCCGGAATGGAGGATCATCCCCAACACCAGGATATTATAAAGATCGTATTACCAAAACCGTTAGCTCCAAAAAGCAGCGCCAAAATCCAAACACCCTTTCATGTGCAGTTGCCCTTTAATTTTTCAAGGGGCGGCCATGTGGGCCAGTCATATCAAATAACACAATGGTTTCCCAAGCCGGCAGTATATGACCGTAAAGGCTGGCACCCAATGCCATACCTTGACCAGGGCGAGTTTTACAGTGAGTTTGGTAATTATGAAGTAAAGGTAACATTGCCCAAAAATTACGTGGTAGCGGCAACAGGTGTTTTGCAGGACGAAGAAGAACAAAGCTGGTTGAATAAAAAAATAAGGAAGCCGGTTATTTGCAGGGATTGCAGGGAAGT
>JANOTW010000076.1:0-1614 GCA_031416575.1 Ferruginibacter sp. | reverse complement strand
TGATGCAGATGGTGAAGGAAATACTGGAGTTAGCGCTTGCGAAACCAACATGGCTTGTAAGCGGCGATAATTTAAAATTTTTAACGGTGATTGATCCCACGGAAAATAATATTATTTATGCGGAAATAAAATACTCCATTGAGGGAGATGGCAGCATTAAAGTTGTGGCTTTGCTGCGAAATGATGGGGTTGTTTATTTTAAGATGAATGGGGTTTTTGTTTTGGAGAAAAAGTCAAAATCCGGGTTAAAATAAAGCCAATTAATTTTAGTAATTCAAAAAACCTTATGTCAACCGTTGTAAAGGAAATTAATAAATATGTAACAATGCTTTGCCTGAAGATCAACAGGAACTTGCTTTATTCTGCGCAAGGTTTAAATAAGTGAGTTACGGTTTTGTTGTCCGAACGAAGAAGCAGCCATGGGCAACATCGTTGCATCGCCCTCTTGTACCACATACCATTGGGGATCTTTAATTGCGTTATAAATTAAAATACAGATTGAATTTTAAGATTATCAGCTAAATTAATTTCACTGTTTTACCCCTTGCGCAGTATAGCATTAAAGAAGCAGGTAAATTAATGCAGAAGCAGAAAGGCTTTCTTCTTTCATCCCTCGTATAAAAATTCTTATTTCAGATATTGTAAAACAGATACGCATCTTCGGAAAAAAGAAATATGCTGGTAAATGGCGTATCGGGATTTTTAACACAAACCCTAAAGTAAAAATTTAATTATCTTTGAAAAAACAGTAATTTATGCTCACTACAATTAAAGGTGTTTATGACCACGGAATAATTACCCTTACAGAAGACCCGCTTGTAAAATCCAAGGCAAATGTTATAGTTACCTTTCTTACCTCCGAAGAAGAAATTGCTCATAAAGGGAAGCAGAAAATTATATTGGGTTTGCTGGACGGTATGATAAAACTTCCGGATGATTTCAATGAGCCATTGGATGATTTGAAAGATTATTTGTAGCCATGAATTATTTACTTGACACACATGTTTGTATTTGGGCAATTTCTGAACAGGATAAACTCTCTGCCAGGATAAAGCATATACTGCAAGACCCTGAAAACTTTTTTTTGGTGAGTAAAATAAGTTTGTTTGAAATAGCCATTAAAATGAAAATCGGCAAATTACCTGATTTTAAAATTTCGTAGCCTGAATTTATACAGTCAGTTTATTTATCGGGTTTTGAAATGCTGGCGGTTAAAGATGAACATCTTGAAACATATAACATCATTGATTTTGATCAATCCCACCGAGATCCCTTTGACCGGTATCTGCTGGCTTCAGCTCACTTTGAAAACCTGGCAATCATTACAAAAGATGAAAAGTTTGAGTATTACAGTAAGGTAATTCAAATTATTTGGTAGCCATTTTTACGGATAAATGTTATACACTTTCATCCTTATTTTCTTTTATTCTTTGCTGTCGAAAAATATAGTTATCTCTGCCGGTTTCACCAGATTGATTTCATTTACACAAGCAGCTTGAATCCTGAAACAATTAAAACCTATTGATTCAGGAGGCTGGTTTCTTCACTGCATTTAAACAACTGTTCAGGTAAAAGCTTCGGCTTTTGGTGGTACTCCGACAGGCAAATTTTGTG
>JANOTW010000075.1:0-5464 GCA_031416575.1 Ferruginibacter sp. | reverse complement strand
TGCTTTGTGTGGAACCAAAGGTAGTTTCCGCTGGGATGGGTTGGGCGAAAAAAGCCAGCAACTTGCAACAGGAGTGTATATTGCATTTACGGAAGTGTTTAATTTGAAGGGAAACAGGAAGCAGTTTAAAAATGCAATTGTGTTGGCAAGAAGAAATTGAAGCTAACTGCCCCTTCTAACTCTTCCGCTGGTTAATGGGGAAAACCAAAATGCAGGGCCTTTAGGAATTGATGCCTTTTTTGTTAATGAATGGAGGTTGAACCGCGTTCATTAAAGATTTAAAGCTGATTTGGAAGATACGCTGTTTGGAAAAGCATGGAAGAACCGCTCCTTCCCTTTTGGAGAAGGAGAAGGAGGATGAGGTGCAGCGGAGTGGCCGATGCAAATAGATTAAATATATAAAATCGATTTGGAAAATACACCGTTTGGAAAAACACCAATACATAAGATCCGATATTATTCATCATTAAATATTACATTCCCATGTTTAATAAATCACTCACCGTCACCGCTTTATTAGCTGTGTTTATTTTATCATGCAACAATCAAATTGAAATGAAAAAAACCGATTTCAAATGGCCCGAAAATATTCAGCCGCCCGTAGCCGAAATAATACCTAAGGAGCTGTCCGCTCACGGAGATAAACGGATTGACGATTATTACTGGATGAACGATTATTTTAAGAAGGGCCCTGATAGTAACAAGGTAGTAGCGTACCTGACCGGTGAAAATAATTATTACGACACGATGATGTCGGCCAGCAAGCCACTACAGGAAAAATTATATACGGAGATGAAGGCCCGCATCAAAGAGAAGGACGAATCGGTGCCGGTATTTAAGAACGGTTACTATTATTACAGCAGGCTGGTAGAAGGCGAAGATTATTTTGTCTATTGTCGCAAAAAAGAAAGCCTGGATGCCGCCGAAGAAATTTTAATGGATGTAAACGCAATGGCCGAAGGGCACAATTATTATTCAGCTATCGGCTTTTCGGTAAGCCCCGATAATAAATTAATGGCTTTTGGAATAGATACATTATCACGCCGGCAATATAAAATATACATTAAAAACCTGGAGACGGGTGAGACATACCCTGATGAAATTACCGGTACCGAAGGTGGCCCCGTGTGGGCGAATGATAATAAAACGATCTTTTATACCGCTAAAAACCCGGTTACCCTTTTATCGGAAAAAATAAAGAAGCACGTGCTTGGTACACCGGCTGATGCGGATAAAGTGGTGTATGAAGAAAAAGACCCTTCCAACTATATCGGTGTAGGAAAATCGAAATCGGAAAAGTATATCATGATCACTTCAGAAGCTATACTTTCTTCGGAAGTGAGATGGATCAATGCCAATAAGCCCGATGATGCGTTCGGGGTTTTTCAACCAAGAATGAAGGAAGTATTATACGAGGTGGATCATGCGAATGACCAATTTTATATTCGCACCAACCTGCAGGCGAAAAACTTTAAAATTGTAACCTGTACGGAAGATAAAAAAGATACCGGTAACTGGAAAGGCCTTATTCCACATAACGATAGTGTCCTGGTTTCCGGCTTCGACCTTTTTAAAAATTTCCTCGCCATCAATGAAAGAAAAGGAGGGCTTACCCAGGTACATATTTTGAATACCCAAAACAACAGCAGCCACTACCTGGCTTTTGAAGAAGCTACTTATTTAGCTAATATTACCACCAATCCCGACTATAACTCCGGGGTCATGCGGTTTAATTATACTTCATTAACTACGCCTAATTCCGTTTACGATTATAATATGGTAAGCAAAGAAAAGAAATTGATGAAGCAGCAGGAAATAGTAGGCGGGTACGATCCGAAAGAATATGAAACGGAGCGGTTGATTGCCACTGCAAAGGATGGAACCAAAGTACCCATTTCAATCGTATATAAAAAAGGATTTAGAAAAGATGGTAACCGCCCCTTATTATTGTATGGCTATGGCGCTTATGGAAACAGCACTGATGCAACTTTCAGCAGCGTGCGGCTGAGCTTGCTCAACAGGGGCTTTGCATTCGCTATTGCGCATATCCGTGGTGGACAGGAACTGGGCAGGTATTGGTATGAAGACGGCAAAATGATGAAAAAGAAGAACACTTTTACCGATTTCATCGATTGCGCTAAATTTTTGATCGCCCATAAATATACTTCTGAAAAACACCTGTATGCCAATGGGGGCAGTGCCGGCGGTTTATTGATGGGGGCCGTTGTAAATATGGGCCCCGGCCTTTGGAATGGTGTAATAGCGGCGGTGCCTTTTGTAGATGTTATTAGTACCATGAGTGATCCGTCAATCCCACTTACAACCAATGAGTATGATGAGTGGGGTAATCCCGCCAATGAAGAAAATTACAACTACATGAAATCCTATTCGCCTTATGACAATGTAGAAAAAAAAGCATACCCCAATATGCTGGTAACAACCGGGCTGCACGATAGCCAGGTGCAATATTTTGAACCGGCCAAGTGGGTAGCAAAACTGAGGGCGATGAAAACGGATAATAACAAACTTTTTTTATACACTAATATGGAGGCCGGGCATGGCGGTGCTTCCGGCAGGTACAAGCCATTAAAAGACAAGGCGAGGGAGTATGCTTTTCTATTGGCGCTGGAGGGGATAACGGAATAATCATACAATCAGTAATGAACTAACAACCGAAGTATGCAGCTTGGTTTTTTTTATTTTTAGCATCATTTTTTTTAAGAATAAAATTATTGTCCGGGCTAACAAGCTATGTGGAACATCCTTGCATCGCCCTCTTGTACTGCATATCATTGGGCAACTTTTCCCACGTTGTGTGTTAAGAAACCAACCATCTCCCGTAGTCGCACTCCAACCTGCATACTTTTATATAAATGCTACCCATCCTTCCCCGCAGCGTATCCTCAGCGTCGGCTTTCAAATGAGGGGGCGGCCTTTGCGGCAGCAGGTTGTAACAGAAAGTAAAAAGGGGTGCATCCCAAATTGTCGCTGGCTGGTGGGACACCAGCCAGGGGAAGCCCGCCGAGTGGTCGGTGTTCCACCCGCCACGTTCCTGATAACTGTAGCGACAATTTGGGATGCACCCGTTAAAAGTGTAAGCATCCAAATAACCGAATAAGGTGTATAGGCAACGGTATGCAGGCGCAGCGTTCCCTGGCATACGCACAGCGCCTGGCATGGAGGCCCTTCTTCAAGGCCGGTGTCTCCACCAACCTGTAGCAAAATGAATTATCTTACCACAAAAAAATGCAGGAAAAAATTTGCTTACGTGCATTTTGGTGAAGTATTCCAATATCGGCCGTGGCCGGTGAGCACACCGGCCACTCGGAGGGAGATAAGGCAGGCGTTGAAAAATACCGGAGCTAATGCAGGCCCGGGAAAATAGTTTTCATTCACCCCCTTGCCACTAAATAAATTTGTTTTATTTTGGAAAAATATAATCATCATCCCATAATAAATAATTTTGAAAAAACCTGTTGCTACAGTTGAAGTAAACTCGTTAAGTAAAAAGGATACCATTGTATCAATGGCTTTCATCGGCATGCTGTTTTTTATATTTGGTTTCGTTACCTGGGTAAATGCAATCCTGATCCCGTATTTTAAAATAGCCTGTGAACTCACCAACTTCCAGTCGTACCTGGTGGCATTTGCTTTTTATATTTCTTACTTGCTCATTTCAGTACCGGCTTCTTTCCTGCTTAAACGGGTAGGCTTTAAAAAAGGAATGATGTTTGGTTTTTGGATCATGTCCTTTGGAGCTTTTATTTTTGTGCTGGCGGCTTTCAACAGGACATACGAAATATTTTTGGCAGGCCTGTTCTCTATTGGTGCAGGCCTTGCAATACTTCAAACGGCAGCCAATCCATATATAACCATTCTCGGGCCAATCGAAAGAGCGGCACAGCGTATCAGCATAATGGGGATCTGTAATAAGGGAGCTGGTATCCTTGCGCCACTTTTATTTGCCGCGGTTATTTTCAGGGCGACAGATACGGAACTTTTCAGGCAGTTGAATTCGTTGGGAATAGATGAGAAAAATTTAAAACTGGATGAATTGATACGAAGGGTAATTGTTCCTTATTCCGTAGTTGGAATTGTTTTGTTGGGACTTGGGTTTTTGGTGCGTTTTTCCCCCTTGCCGGAAATTGATACGGAACATGAAACGGCGGAACTTGCATCCGCCAATTCGGGGAAGAAAAATATTTTTGGTTTTCCTCATCTCATACTTGGGGCGGTAGCCATATTCCTGCATGTAGGCTCGCAGGTAATTGCGGTGGATACCATTATCAGTTATGCCGGTTCAATGGGTATCAGTTTGATTGAAGCGAAAGTATTTCCTTCCTATACATTGTTCGCGACTATTTCAGGCTATGTTCTTGGAATTATTTTAATACCAAAATTTATCAGCCAGTTGAATGCTTTAAGGTTTTGTACCATGCTTGGCTTCTTGTTTTCATTGCTCATATTTTTTTGTCATGGGCAGGTGAAATTTTTAGGCCATACTTCAGATATCTCACTTTGGTTCGTAGTTTTACTAGGTTTCGCTAATTCACTCGTGTGGGCCGGTATATGGCCGCTTGCATTGAATGAGCTGGGTAAATTTACCAAACTGGGGGCCTCTGTTATGATCATGGGGTTGTGTGGAAACGCTTTTCTGCCGCTTATTTACGGATACTTTGCGGATGTATTTAATGTACGCAGCGCTTACCTGGTTTTATTGCCATGTTATGCATACCTTATTTTTTATGCCATTCATGGTTACCGTTTACGAAGATGGTACTGAGAAAAAAATGATCTGGGATTTTATCAATTTTTTAATGATGAAAAATGAATGCCGGGACTTTTAAAATCGTTAATGGAAATATTATCACACCCGAAAAGATAATTGAAGGCGGATGTGTATTAATTGAGAACGGTACAATCAGTGCCGTCAGCGAACAAAATATTGAGGCGAAATATGCCATTGAAATTGATGCATGCGGCATGTATGTGTCACCGGGTTTTATTGATATTCATGTACACGGCGGTGGTGGCTTTGATTTCATGGACGGGCATGAAAAGGCTTTTCTTGAAATAGCGGCTACCCATGCACGGTATGGTACTACTACGATGTTGCCAACCACACTCACCAGTTCAAAGGAAGAACTGTTTCATACACTTGAAGTGTATAAAAATGCAAACGAAAAAAATAGTAACGGCGCACGATTTTTAGGGCTTCACCTGGAAGGGCCTTATATATCCTTCAACCAATGCGGGGCCCAGGATCCCCGCTACATCCGCAATCCGGACCCTGCTGAATATAAGGAAATACTGGCATCCGCTTCTTTTATCAAGCGCTGGAGTGCGGCACCTGAATTGGAAGGGGCGATTGAATTCGGCAAATATGTTTCCGGAAAAGGGATACTGGTTTCCATGGCGCATACGGATGCCATTTATGAAGAAGCGCTTGAAGGGTTCCAAAACG
>JANOTW010000074.1:0-1569 GCA_031416575.1 Ferruginibacter sp. | reverse complement strand
CAGATTAATAATGTGGGCGGATTAAATTTCATAGCATTCGAAACCAGGTTACCGGTAGTGCCTGTTCACTTATTTTTATCAAACGGCGCTAAGCTTTTCAACCTCTAAAGCAACTGCACTGCCGCATTAAACTACAGTGGTTGATTTCTCCAGTTGCAATAATATTTTTTCATATAATTCGGTTGCCAGAAAAGGTTTTGTTATATAATCATTCATACCGGCAAGTAAACATTTTTCCCTGTCAGCAATTAATGCTGAAGCCGTCATCGCGATTATTGGTGTACGGCTGATTGCTTCACTCATTTCCGTTCTTATGATTTTTGTTGCTTCATAACCATCCATTTCCGGCATTTGAATATCCATCAGGATAATATCGTACCTGTTTTTTATTAACAATTCCAAAGCTTCTTTTCCATGATTGGCAACATTGACAACCGCACCCTGGTTGGTTAATGACCTGTTAGCTACTTTTTGATTGAAACACTTCCCTTGCCCTGCTTACTCTCTACATGGATGGCGCCACCCTGTAATTCAATTAATTGCCTGCTAATGGTAAGGCCTAAACCTGTTCCACCATACTTCCTGGCGCTGTCACCGGAAACCTGAATGAACCGCTCAAATACTGATTCCACCTTATCTTCAGCAATCCCGATACCGGTATCAGCTACGGAAAATTCTAATGCAACCGATAGCTCGTCTTCCTTAAGCAGGCTGACATTTATATTTACTTCGCCTTGTTCGGTAAAGTTGGTGAGGATACCAGCCACGGCACCCTGGCCTGTCTGGTATCCTCACCAGCCAGCCACAATTTGGGATGCACCCGGATTGGATATATTGTTTCCATGTTAGGTAGATCTTAACCCACAGGGTCAAATACAAAAATGAATAATTTAATAAATTTTATTTGTAAGTGTATCAATTGAATAGGTGTAGTAATATTTCTACCTTTTTTAAGCAATAATTTAAGCGGAAAAGAGTTATATCACGGATACAATTTGAAATGTAAACTTAATGGACAACTATTTGGCGGATAGTGCATTCATATGTAAATTTTTAAACCTTCAAATTTTTTTGCAAAACGATTTTAAATATGACCGGTACAATCAATACTGCTGAACGACAATTGTATGACCTCTGCTTCCTTGAGCAAATGGATGATAAAAATTTTATTGTTCAGATAATAGTTTTATTCCTGCATGACACACACAATGACCTGGGGGATATGAAACGGGCATTTGATGCCAACGACTGTGACACAGTTTATAGAACGGCCCACAAATTAAAAAGCAGTACAGGCATGCTACAGGCAAATGCATTATTTACTATTTTAGAGAAAATAGAGAAAATAGCGAAAGCAAGAAGGGAAACCAGCCAGTTAGATGAACTGTTGCAAACGGCCCAATATGAATTTGATCAGCTAAAAACCGCCCTGGAATTGCACCTGAGAGAAATTGATAATTGATAATTGATAATTGATAATGCAGGATGAGTAATGATTGATGAGGGATTGTGCGTGATGAATTTATTTGCATGATGTAACCAAAAACCGTAAACCAATAACCGCAAAAC
>JANOTW010000073.1:0-5467 GCA_031416575.1 Ferruginibacter sp. | reverse complement strand
GATGGCGGTATCTCCTGAAAGAGTGGGTGAAATCGCCGTACGTGAAACACTCAACAGGAAGTTGATCATTGTACCCGGAACCATTGCGAAAATTGCTACTGCGGTTATTCGGTTTCTTCCAAGGCGCTGGGTAGTTACTTTGTATGGTAAAGTAGGAGGCTAAATAACGTTCACCCTCAAAAAATAATTCACTTATACTGCGCAAGGGATAAATTAGTGATATTTATTTTGCACGATAACCAAATAAAATACGCTTACCCCCATCCCTCCCGATGAATCGGGACAGGCTTTCCCGAAAATCGGGATGTTCCAAAAGGGGGTGAAAATTGTAAATTTAAAACGTAATTAAAGTTGCCCACTGGTATTAAGTACAAGAGGGCGATGCAAGGATGATCCACATAGCTTCACTGCCTGGACAAAAATTTTTTCCTCACGTTTTTATCCTTTGTGCAGTATAATAATATTAATACCCCCGATAGATATCAGGGGGTATTAATATCATATACAATATTCCTTTGATTCAGAAAGCGTGAACAACAACGCCTGATAACATTCCCGTAACAATCGCATAACATTCCCTTAACATTCCCTTCACTTTCGCTTAACATTGAAATCGTCTCTTTGCAGAAATATAAAATGCATGAGATTCTTAGGACTAATATTACTGTTTTTTACATTCACTCTTAACTCATTTTCCCAAAAAGGAAAAATTGAAGGCAAGGTTACTGATGCAATATCCGGTTTAAAATTATCAGGGGTTACCATAGCTGTTGATGGGGAAAAAGCAAGGTCTTTTACAAATACGGATGGTTATTTTCAAATAACCCTTGATGCCGGAAAGAAATATATTGTAACACTATCCTCGGTAGGATACACTACGAAAGAAGTGGCGGATGTTGAAGTAAAAGCCAATGAAGTTACCCACCTTGATATAACCCTGGAAATTGCTTCAAAAACTGAATCTGGCGTTGTTGTAAGATCTTCAGCAAAAAAGGAATCAGTCGCCGCATTAATCTCTTATCAAAAAAATACACCGGTAGTAGCACAGGTAATAAGCGCTGAAGCCATCAGAAGGTCACCGGATAAAAATACGGGTGAAGTTCTAAAGCGTGTTCCGGGTACATCCATACAGGAGGGGAAATATTTAGTAGTAAGAGGATTGGCGGACCGCTACAACCAGGCTATGTTAAATGGCATTTTAATGAGTAGCACGGAGCCGGACCGTAAAACGTTCAGCTTTGATATTCTGCCTTCTTCAATGATTGAAAATATCATTATCAATAAGTCATTTATTCCGGAACTTCCGGGGGAGTGGGCTGGCGGTTTAATACAGGTTAACACAAAAGATGTACCGGCCAAAGATTTTTTAAATGTACAGATCGGTACCGGGTTTAATACGCAAACGATTGGCAAGGATTTTTATACTTATGAGGGAAGTAACACGGATTTTTTAGGTTTTGATAACGGCACCCGGGCGCTACCTGCGGGTTTTCCAAAAAAAGCTGATTATGCGGCATTGGATAATGGCGAAAAAACCGCTTATGCGAAGGAGTTTACAAATATATGGGGTACAGAAAAAAACAGTACCAACATAACGCCTGTTCTGAACCAAAGTTTTTTAATCAATGGTGGGTTTAATAAAAAGCTGGGTGGCAATAATAAATTAGCGGCGATACTTGCCGTAAATTATAATCGTAGCAACAAAGCAACCAATTTTGAGAACCAGATCAATCTTTTTCAAAATAATATAGCCAGTCTGAATTTTGATTATTTCAACAATAAATATAGCAGGGATATCCTGGCAGGCGCATTGGCCAATATCACCCTTCAATTGGGCAGCAATAGTAAAATTTCATTCAAGAATATGCTGAATGTAAATACTACTAATTATGCTACTCTTAGAACAGGGAAAGACTTTGAAGCTAATCCTGCAACCGGGGATAATGTAAAGGCTTATGAATTGGCGTTTAAAGCCAATACCTTTTTTAATACCCAGCTTTCAGGTGATCATAACATTAAAAAGTATGGTGCGAAGTTACATTGGTTTGGAAGTTTCAATATTCTCGATCAATATATACCTGATCAACGCCGCGTTCAATACAACCAGGATGATCCTGCTGATCCTTCTTCACCTTATTCCTTGTTAATTGGAGCATCTAAATCATCTCAAAAAAGTGGAAGCCGTTATTATGGGTTTTTAAATGATTATGTTTACACAGCAGGTAGCGATATCAGTAAAAGTTTGGTAGTTAATGATTTAAATCAAACTGTTAAAGCAGGTTATTTCTTCCAGGTCAAAGACAGGCTGTTTGATTCAAGGCCATTTGCAATATACCTTCCTTCAGATAATCCGGCATTGCGCCATTTAAGTATAGACAAAGTTTTCGCCCCCGAAAATTTTGGAACCGGGTTTGACAATAAATTAGCCTTTAACGAATTATCCGGTTCAAGTTACCGGTATATCGCCAACTCCATTTTAAATGCCGGTTTCTTACAATTTGATAACCAGATTACCCCTAAGTTTCGGGCTGTTTGGGGCTTGAGGATAGAAGATTTCGACCAGGTAGTGGGCAGTTTGGTAAAAACAGATCCAAGGCATGTCCATAGCAAGGTTACCGATTATCTGCCGGGGGTAAATCTTACGTATAAGGTAAATGATAAATCAAACGTTCGGGTATCGGGATCGCAAACAGTTATCAGGCCTGAGTTCAGGGAGTTGAGTACATTCCAGTTTTTTGATTTTGACCTGGGGGCCACCGTTGCCGGTAATACCGCCCTTGTAAGAACCAAAGTTTCCAACTTTGATCTGCGTTATGAAATGTATCCAAGGGCCGGGGAATTATTCACCTTTGGTGTTTTTTATAAATATTTCAAAAATCCGATCGAAGCTTATTTTAATGTAGGGGCAGGTGGTTCAAGTACCTATAATTTTATCAATGCGGATGAAGCCAACAGCTTTGGAGCGGAACTTGAATTTAGAAAAAAACTTGACTTTAATGCAACCCTTAAAAATTTCACCGTACAGGGAAATGTTTCCTATATATACAACCGGGTTACCAGTCAAAGTACTTCGCTTGACCGGCCTATGCAGGGGCAAAGCCCTTACCTGATCAATGCAGGCATTCAATACGACATCGAAAAATACGGCATCAATACTACTTTATTATTTAACCAGATTGGCAGACGAATTGTTTTTGTAGGCGGTTCAGACCAGCCTCCTATTTGGGAAAATCCACGTGCTGTATTGGATTTTCAAATAGCTAAAAAAATATTAAAAAATAAAGGCGAAGTAAAACTAAACATTGCGGATATTTTTAATCAGCGGGCAATTTTTTACAACGATCTTAATAATAATAAAAGCTATGATGCGGGCATTGATGCTTTCGCGATAAAAAGAAAATATGGCAGTAACGTGAGCATTTCGTTTGGATATGATTTTTAATCAATACACAACTGTTTAAATAAAAATTTAAAAAACAAAAATAGAAACATGAAAAAGTTATTTCTCTACAGTGTTTTAATCGCAGCAACTTCTTTGGGTTGTCGAAAAATAGAAGTAGATGGTGGTACAACGGTTGTACCCCCGCCGGGCGGAACCACCGAAAACACTATCCTTGAAGGAAGAATAAGCGCTAACCGTACCCTAAAGGCAGCCTTTACTTACAAACTTCGCGGACTGGTATATGTTACCAATGGAGCGATCCTTACTATTGAACCAGGCACAAAAATAGTAGGGGAAAATGGCAAGAATGGCGGATTGATCATTACCAGGAGTTGCAAAATTATTGCGGATGGTACAGTTGATAAGCCAGTTGTATTTACATCAGAAGCGGCTACGCCTCAACGTGGTGATTGGGCCGGGCTTGTAATATTGGGAAACGCCCCTACCAATGCATCTTTCAATGGCGTGCAGGGCATAGGTGAAATAGAAGGTGGTATTAATAACAGCGATGGGCTTGGTTTATATGGTACCCCTGCCACACAGGGACAAAACCCTGCCGACAATAGTGGTATCCTGCGTTATGTACGCATTGAATATGCAGGGTATGCTTTTTTACCCGATAAGGAAATCAATGGATTAACTTTCGGAGGTGTGGGCAGCAGCACTATCGTTGACAATGTACAGGTATCCTACGCCAATGATGATTCATTTGAGTGGTTTGGAGGTACGGTAAAGTGTACACATCTGATTTCATTTCGCACTTTGGATGATGATTTTGATACCGATAACGGTTATGCGGGAAAAGTGCAGTTTGGTATTTCCGTAAGGGATTCCGCTGTCGCTGATATTTCAAAAAGCGAAGCATTTGAAAGTGATAATGATGCTGCAGGTAGTTCATTATTACCACAAACCAGTGTGGTATTCTCCAATATGACCGTAATGGGGCCTAAAGCTACTTTGGCAAATAAAGGCAACGGTTTATTTTTGAGTGGTGCGCAAATTAGAAGAAATTCAACCATGTCTTTGTTTAATTCCATTATTATGGGATATCCAGGTGGTTTGTTTATTGATGCAACCAAGGGTGTACCAACTGATAATAATATTCCGGCTTCATTATCTGTTCAAAATACTATTATTGCAGGAAGTCCGGCACCAGTATTATATAGCATTACCGGTAATGCAAATCCGGCGCTTTCACCAAATACTACAGCTACCATTACTGCATGGTTTAATACCGCAGCTTATGGTAACAGTATTTTAACCAATAATTCCGAAGTTGGGTTAATAGCGCCATTTAATTATACAGCGCCTGATTTTAATCCTGCGGCCGGTTCACCCGCAGTTATCGGCGCTACATTTGTACACGCTAAACTTACAACAGGGTTTTCAAATGTAACTTACAATGGCGCCTGCGCAGTGGGTGATACCTGGTGGAAAACATGGACAAAATTCAATTAAATAATTTTTCGATATTATAAAAAAGCAGCCGGCATTCGGCTGCTTTTTTATTTCTTTGAGTTATAAAATATGGATTGAAATGAAAATTGTTTTAGTAATTGCCGGGTGTTTTTTATTAGTGGGCTGTAATTCCAAAAAGAATAATTCGCAACAATTAATACGAGTTGATGATAAGTGGTTAGATTCGGTCAGGAGGTCGGGTGATACGGCTTATGTTAAAAAATATGGTACAAGCCGATTTGCAAAAGCTGAATATTACCTTAATAAAAAAAATGCGGTTATATGCCAGGTAATGAAAGATTCTACGGATTCGATCAGGCAAATTATTATTACAAAAAATAACAGGCGAAGTTTTTTCGAGGAATATTACCCCAATGGGCAATTGATTGCCCGATTGCCATTGGATTCCTTTGGCCAATACCATGGGACATCAAAATATTATTATCTAAATGGTTTGGTAGAAAGTGCAGGTGATTATAAAAATGGTTTAAAAACCGGCATCTGGAAGAATAACAATGGTAGCGGAAAACTGATAAGCACCAGTGAATACGACACCAACGGCCAGGT
>JANOTW010000072.1:0-1667 GCA_031416575.1 Ferruginibacter sp. | reverse complement strand
ATCAATTACAAAGTAGATTTTTTCTTTGGTATCGGTATCAAGTTTTTGCTTACGTGGCCGGTGTCTTCACCGAACACAGCATTTGAACCAGCAGCGATTAAAATTTGTAAACCATCAGTTGTTAAAAGCTGGTGGTTTTTTTTATGGTATCGTTTTAAAAATTCTTTTAATTTCACTATCGGAGATGGTACTTTTTTCACCCTTATCATAAATAGCAGTGAGATAAACCGTATTAGCAATAATCTTCACGTAGGTAATAATCCTGGCACCACTACTTTTGCCTTTACCTTTTGCCGTAATAGCCAATCGTATTTTATAAAAATGATTGCCCAGGGCAATACCCTGTTCTGGTTCATCTGCAAGTTTTGAAATGAGGGCTGTTAAATCGTTTTTCAGCGAAGGGTATTTCTTGCTTAATCGTTTAGCCTGTTTATCAAAAAGAAGGATGGTATCAACATTATAACTCATTCAGCAGCGCTTTAGCGGGGCGTGACTTTAATTTGCCTCTTTCAATAAGTGCCAGTTGAATAATTGCCTCTTTAAGTTCTTCTAACAATTGTTCTTTATTGGGTTCTTCGTATTCCAATACCTCTAAATCTTTGTATTGTTTTTTAAGTTCCTTCCAATCGTTGATAGGAATGTAAACCCCTGTGGTTTTACCTCTTCCATCTTGTATAACCTGCAGTTTCATTGTAATAAATTATTTAATTGTTTTGTGCCAATAAAATTTGCAATCTTCCTTATGCAAAAGTAACAGAATAATTGTTCTGTTACTTTTGCAGGCGTCCTCACTGAATACTTCATTTGCCTTGTAACAAGCATTTGATAAAATTGCAATCTTTTTTCTGCGCATTCCAGGGCTGGCCTGCGGTGCCTACCGACCGGGCCGGATATACCAGCTTTATATCTTTACTTTTATCACCAGCTTCTTTATCTCTTCCTCCCCAATCATTGGTGCATGTACATCTTCGGGGAAAAAGATAACAAACTGTCCATCCGTTAATCCAAAGTAGGTATCGGGTGCATCATTGTAAAACAATACATCTTTCTCCGGATTGTATTCACCTTTTTGCGCAAGGCAACTACCTCTTGGTTTCCACCCCATCGTTTCTTTTCCTTTAATGCAAAGCTGAATGTCAATATGTTGGTCATGGCATTCAAATTTCAGAATGGATTCCGCTGCGGACATCCCTGTTTTGCTTGCAAAAATAGCTCTTAGGTTGTCCCCGTCAATTTCATATTTACCGGGTTCTATATTTGCCAGGTCCACACTGCTGATATATGCAAAGGCTTTTTCAAAAAGAGGGTGCACGGCAAAATATTTATGTGCATTGTCAAGCGAATCTATGATCATGATGTTGGTATTTAAATTTTACAATGATGCCTGATTTTATAACACGAATTTTAAGGCACGAATTTCACGAATTAAATACATCCTTTATTAACGGAATTACAAAACGTATTCAATAAAACGTAATTAAAGTTCCCCAATGGTACTACGTACAAGTGAATGATGCCTGATTTTATAACACGAATTTTAAGGCACGAATTTAACGAATTAAATACAACCCGTACCAAAATTATTCTACGCAATCAATAAAAAGCAATTAAAGATCCCCACAGGTATGCGGAACAACTGAGTGACACAACGAGTTTCAATAAGGATT
>JANOTW010000071.1:0-3441 GCA_031416575.1 Ferruginibacter sp. | reverse complement strand
ATAACACTCTTTTTTTACCATTAATGACATAGCTGGCAAAAAATTACTTTCAATTAAATTTTCATAAATAAAACCGGTTGGTTTTGTTGCAAAACACCTGTATCGTTCTATAAATAAACCCTTCATCAGCGAACTATCCTCGTTTATAAGGTATGCGTCCGAATATACAGCTCCAACAGTATTATCCGATTGTTTTAGTAAATCTACCTGAAGTGCTATTTTATACGGCATCATTATGTCGTCTGTTGCAATGGTCGAAATATACTTACCTGATGAGAATTTTATGACATCGTTACAGGTTGCACAAATACCCAGATTTTGCTCATGTCTGATGTATTTAAATGGCTTTTCATAATGCTTTAACCAAGTATCTATTATTTCTGCACTATTGTCTGTAGAACAATCATCCACAATTACTAATTCTATGTTTGGATATGATTGTGCCCTTATACTCTCAAGCGTTTCCATTACAAACTTGGCGTTATTATAATTAATTGCCCCGATTGTAACTAGGGGTAGGTTATTCATTAAAGAATGATTTTATGTTCGAACCTACTTCCTCAACATGTTCTTTAGTCATTCCCGGCCACAACGGCAAACTTATAGAAGTGTGTGCTAATTCTTCCGCAATAGGAAATTCACCTTTTTTATGCCCCAAATGATCATAGGCTTGTTGCAAATGCGGCGGAATAGGATAATGTATTAATGTACCTATATTATTATTGGTTAGATGTTTTTGAAGAGCATCTCGCTGTGCTGTACGTACTACGAATAGATGATATGAATGTGTTGCACCTATTGCCGTTTCTGGCAGAATAACATCTCCAATATTATTTAGTACTTCATTATACCAGGCTGCAATATTCTGCCTTTGCTCTGTCCATTGGTTTAAATATCTAAGTTTTACGGATAAAAAAGCGGCCTGGCATTCATCTAACCGCATATTGTATCCTATAACTTCATTATAATATTTTTTTTCAGAGCCATAGTTGCGCAAAACAGATGCTTTTGCAGCCAGATGTGGATCGCTGGTGGTGATAGCTCCTGCATCGCCCAATGCCCCTAAATTTTTGCCAGGGTAAAAACTGGTGCCATTGATGTCGCCCCAGGTTCCGGTTAGTTTTCCATTATAAGAAGCTGCCTGTGCCTGTGCATTGTCTTCTACTACAAACAAATTATGCTTTCTTGCTATTGACATTATTTCTTCCATCTCGCAACATTGGCCATACAAGTGTACAGGCATTATTACTTTGGTACGTGGAGTGATTGCCGCTTCAATCTTTTTTGGGTCAAGATTATATGTATAAATATCCGGCTCTACAAAAACAGGCGTTGCTCCTACATAAGAAACAGCAAGTGCTGTAGCAATATAGGTGTTTGAAGGAACAATAACTTCATCTCCTGCAGTTATACCAAGCGTTTTAAGGGCTATGTGTAAGGCATCTAAACCGTTGCTCACCCCAATGCAGTGTTTAACCTGGTTAAAAGAAGCGTACTCTTTTTCAAAAGTCTTTACTTTTTCTCCTAATACATACCAGGCGTTGTCAAAAAATTCTTCGAAAGCGGAGATTATTTCAACTTTAATTAATTTATTAACCTCAGAAAATGAAACAAAAGGAATCATTTGGTATGCAAAATTTTTTATGAAAGGTTAAACACTTACAACATTTCAATCTTTTCGCCAAGTTCATTAATCCTTGCATAATCCTTGGCAGGATTGCCTTTTACTAAGGTGAAAGGGGGAACATTTTTGGTGACTACGCTGCCTGCTGCAACGATAGCATATTCGCCAACAGTAAGCCCACCTAAGATGGTAGCATTTGCACCTATTGAAGCTCCCTTTTTTATAAGCGTATTTTGAAATTGATCGGGCCGCTGTTTGGACCGGGGGAATTTATCATTAGTAAAAGTAACATTTGGGCCAATAAACACATTGTCTTCAACTGTTATTCCATCCCAAACATATACTCCCGCCTTGATGGTAACATTGTTGCCAATTATCACATCATTTTCTATAAATGTGTGGCAATTAATATTACAATTCTCACCTATTGTGGCTCCTTTTAAAATGATAGAAAATTGCCATACCTGTGTATCCTTTCCTATATTAACTGATTGAACATCTGCTAACGGATGTATGCTCATGAAATTGATTTAAACCTTAAAAATTCATCGTAATCTCTTATGTAATCACCTGCATTATAGTGGTGCGATGCAAATACAAGACATATTGATCCGGAAGAAAAATTTATTTCAGATGCCCAAATACCCGGTGGAATATGCAATCCAATGTTTGCCCTATTAAGTTGCACTTGTCTTTTTGTTACGCCATCTTCTAATAAAACTTCAAAACTACCACTTGCGGCAATTAAAAACTGGTGGCATACCTTATGCGCATGTGCTCCTCTTGATTCCCCACTCGGAATATCAAACAAATAAAAAATTCTTTTTATTTCAAACGGTATTGTCTTAGAATTTTCAACAACAGTGATGTTTCCTGAGCGATTATTGATTTTATTGAGAAGAAAAATTGAGCAATCAAATACACTATGCATCAATATGATTTTTAAACAAATTAAAATCTCTTATATAATCACTTTCGTCATAATTCATGTCAGAAACTACCATCGCCAACGAGTTAGTTGAAAAATTTTTCATTTGCCTCCAAATATTTTTAGGAACATATAACCCATAATACGATCTGTTTAAATGAAAGCATTGCTCTGTTGTACCGTCATGAAGTATTACATCAAACCCGCCAGACAGTGCTACTATAAATTCCTGTTGCTCTTTAAAGGCATGCCCACCCCTTGTTTCTCCACCCGGCACATCATATATCCAATAAGTACGTTTAATTTCAAAAGGGATTTGATGATTGTTTTCAAAAAAAGAAAGATTGCCTCTGTCATCTAAAATTTTCGGAAGTTCAATTAACGATATCTTCTGTAAGCTCATACTGATTTTTAAATGAAATATTGTAATTGATATTTGGTCTGATCACTCCGGGAAGTGAAGCACTGTTGCTTCCAAGAGATTCATTTAAAATCTCGAACTGTATAAAATCCTGTATGTTAAATAAGGAGTAGCGCTGATTTTCACCGAAAATTAGGTGAAACCTATAAATACCTGCGTTTAACAAAAATGCCGGTAATACACCAGTCACGGTATAAATACCTTCATGTGAATCGTTACTTATTGTTATGAGTGCACCATGATGAAACACAGTAACCTCATCACTATTACGAAGTTCAAACGTGGCATCCAGGTTTATATACTTTTGTTTGTTATAAAAACTTAACCGGAACTCAATTCCTGAAGAAATAGAAATTACCTCTCCTTGAATTGGCTTAACGTCGAATGTAAGTATCCTGATATTTTCATTACCCGGTGCAAGCTCAAACGGACCTTTATGATGATAAGATGAAGTAGATAAATGACTGG
>JANOTW010000070.1:0-1631 GCA_031416575.1 Ferruginibacter sp. | reverse complement strand
CAATGCTCCCTGTCATTCATCAAGTCATTACACTCCTTTTCAAGGAACCCGTCTTCAAAAAATAATTCAAACCATTTCATTCTTCCGTTTATCCCATACGCATGTTTTTCTTTTTTAAAGCAGGCTAATAACTGAAGAAAGCCATAAGAATAAATCGTTGTTTTCAGGCTGCTTTTCAAGGTAAAACCTGTTTGCTGCGATTTAAGATAAAATACGCTTAATCCATTTTGAAACGCGTCTTTCGCATCTTCCCACAGTTTTTCCCTGCACGGGTTATGCCTGTATTTATTCAGTATCCAGCTTAAAAAACTACCTTGAAACAAAGCGTAGATACAATGAAATAACCTGGCCTGTAAATGTTTTTTTTCAGGCCTTCGCAAAACCTCCATCGCAACAGTGGGTTGAATTATTTCTTCGCATTCCATGGCAGTTTACCCTGTTCAACCAATTGATGTAGATCGCTGTACATTATAATAGCGTAATAAGGGATTATCTAATCAATAAAACTGAACTTTTTTAAGTTAACCTATTACACCGCTTGCTTAGTTCCATAAGGGAGAGCGGCGAGTACAAGACAAATTCTTATTCCTAATGTACAAAAAAATTGTTATTAGTCCTGTAAAAAAAATCACTGCAAACAGCAATAAATAAATAATCAGCATTTTTATCCCCTGAAATATTTGATCCTTCCTGCATTTTATCACAAGAATTAAAATCAGGGGAAGTTAATTGAATTAAAAATTAGTGAACAAATCTCAGAACTCCTGACTTATCGCAAATTAAAATCCATGCTTTCCCGAAATAATCGGGATTATACTATTTATTTTTTTTTGTCCGGGCTGTGAAGCTATGTGGATCATCCTTGCATCGCCCTCTTGTACTGAATACCAATGGGGAACTTTAATTGCGTTATACCGTGCGGTTCATCAGGCGCAGTTAATACCTTTCCTTTAGGGCAATGTCATTTTGTTAAGCGAAATTGTTATTTTGTTCCGTAGGAACATTATGTGGGTAGGAATCAATTAATGGATATGTTTTTTCGATCCGTAGGATTGGTATGTACTTTACTTCAGTTTCAACCAATTTTGGTATAAACCTCATAATCCATTTCACATAACGTTCCTACGGAACGAAGGAACCAACCGTATTCTTATTTTTCTACCCGCATATCATCCCTAACGGGACGAATTGAATTTCTCATTTTTTCTTAATTAATTGACATTGCCCTTTTGGAACATCCCGATTTTTCGGGAAAGCTTGTCCCGATTCATCGGGAGGACCGAGGGGCAAAACAGGGTATTCAAATTATGCCTCCCTTAAAAAAACAGTTCGCGCTTTGAAAATAAATGACTTGTAAATTTTACCTCCCGATGAATCGCATCGGGATTATTAGCGAAACATCAGCCCCGGCTTATTTGGGTACTCTTGTACTGAATACCATTGGGGAACTTTTATTACGTTATAAAGAGTAATTCCTTTGGCGTAGGTAATGAACTGGCAGAAGGGCTTCCCGCTGGCCAGCGGGGCAATGTCATTTAGTTTAGGTTTTCAATTGCCACGCCCTTGAGGGCGTGGATGAAATTGTAATTTAAAAAATCGGGCTTTAGCCAAAAATGAAGTTTGGCTAAAGC
>JANOTW010000069.1:0-15860 GCA_031416575.1 Ferruginibacter sp. | reverse complement strand
TTAAATTATTTTGATCAGAAAGGTACTTTTGATAATACCAAATACAAGCGATACACTGTTAGGGCTAATACTTCATTTAAACCGACAAGTTTTCTTCGTATTGGAGAAAACCTTCAGTTCAGTTATGAAGACCGTTTGGGCGGAGCTAACAGAGGTGAAGGCGATGCCTGGGCATCGTCTTTCCGTATGGCACCTTATATACCTGTGTATGATATTAAAGGTGGTTGGGGTGGTAATGGCGTTGGTGAATCTGGAAATGGCAATAGCCCAATTGCAAACCTGGGGCGGGCAAAAGACAATAAAAATGTATTTACCAAACTTTTCGGTAATGTATTTGCTGAAGTGCCATTTACAAAATATTTAACCGCCCATACGTCTATGGGAATTGATTTAGGTTCTCAATTTGTTAAAAACATTAACAGAAAAACTTATGAACGCTCCGAAAACCAGGCAGCAACCCAGCTTACAGAAGAAGGTTGGTATTATTTAAACTGGACATGGACCAATACCCTAACCTTTCACAAAGTGCTATTTAACAATCATGATCTAAAAGTGCTTGCAGGTACAGAAGCCGTAAAGGGTGTTTCAAGAGGTGTAAGGGCGTTTGGACAGAATTTTGACTTTGAAACCCCGGAATTCGTATCCTTGAATACAGCTACAGCGGGCAGTTTAAGTGACAGGATTATTTCAAATTACAATTTGGGAAGAAACTCTTTATCCTCTTTGTTCGGAAGGCTGGACTATGCCTATAAAGGGAAATATCTTTTAACGGGAACATTAAGAAGGGATGGAAGCTCAAGATTTGGCCCTAACGTGCGATATGCTACTTTCCCCTCTGTAGGCGTGGCATGGAGAGTTTCCGAGGAAAGCTTTTTGCAGTCAACTTCATGGTTGACCGACTTGAAAATTCGTGGCGGATGGGGCCAGATGGGCAGCCAGTCAAATGTGGAATTTGTTAATCAGTTTTTTACATTTACTTCTGACCCTCCATTAACCAGTTATGATATTTCAGGTAATAACACATCCTCCGCTCAGGGATACAGGCAGAATAGGGAAGGAAACCTTGATACCAAGTGGGAAACAACTGAAACAACGAATATTGGCATTGACGCAACACTGTTTGGAGGTAAAATAGATTTTAGCCTGGATGTTTATCAAAAGGCTACCAAGGACTTGCTTGTTGACCAAATTATAAATGGATTGGAGCCTCAACTAACTAAACCTAGAATTAATATTGGAACAATGCAGAATAAAGGTTACGACCTTTCTATAAATTACAAAGCAACCCCCGGAAAAGATTTAAGCTATGATGTGGGTGTTACATTTTCCCGTTATAAAAACACCATGACCAAATTAAATGAAGTAAATGCCCCGAGAATAATTAACCTGGAGCGGCTTAATAACGCAGTGAGAACCGAATTAGGCCAACCCATTTCTTCATTCCATGGCTTTGTTATTGACGGTTTTTATAATTCGGCGGCAGATCTTGCCACATTATCAATGCCCGGCGCTGTGGTAGGTAGCTGGAGATATAAAGACCTTAATGGGGATAAAAGAATTACTGATGCAGACAGGACCTTTTTAGGTAACCCTCACCCCGATTTTCAAATGGGTTTAAACCTGAATTTAAACTATAAAAATTTTAATTTTACAACATTTTTATTCTGGAACCAGGGTAATGAAATATACAATTATACAAAGTACTACACGGATATGCGGGTGTTTATAGGTGGTGTTAGCACAAGGGTATTGAATGATAGCTGGACCCCATCCAATCAAAATGCCAAATTGCCTTTATTAGCTCCGGGAACTGCTAATGGTTATACTTCTTTCACATCAAGTACCTCTAATTCGTATTATGTAGAAGATGGTTCTTTTCTGCGTGCCAAAACAATTCAGTTGGCATATACTTTACCTAAAAGCCTTGTCAATAAAGCCAGGCTATCTAATGCAAGGATTTATATACAGGCGCAAAACATGTTTACAATAACAAACTATACAGGATCCGACCCCGATTTAAACCTAATCTCCCGTGCTCCATTTGGAGCAAGGGATTTATATATAGGCGTTGATCTGGGCGGCTTTCCAAATCCCAAGCAATTTCTGGCGGGGTTAAGTGTAACATTTTAATTTAAAATCAGCATGAAAATAAAAATTATGAAAAATAGCAAATTAATAATAGGATTAACAATTGCATCAACTACGATAATATATTCCTGTAAAGAGAAATTTTTGCAAATATCACCTATAGGGGTTTATGATATAGCAAGTTTAACCAACAAAAAAGGGGTGGACGGAATGCTTATAAATGCTTATGCTACCCTTGATGGCAGACAAAATCAGCAAAATGGGGGCGCCAGTAACTGGCTTTGGGGAAGCATTAGAGGGGGCGATGCTTATAAGGGAACAGAACCAAACGATATGGTAGATGCAAATCCAATCATGCGTTTTGAATTATTGCCCAGCGTTGGACAGTTACCAAATAAGTGGACTGCGATATGGGATGGTGTAGGCGGGGCTAACCAGGTTTTAAAAGTATTACCCTTAGCTATAGACATTCTTCCAGCGGACGCCAGGCAAATTGAGGGTGAGGCCCGTTTTATCAGGGGGTTTATGCATTTTGAAGGAAAAAAAGCTTTTAACAACATACCTTATGTTGATGAGAAAGTAGCTGATTTTAAAATTCCAAATACAGATGCCGCCGGGGCGTTTGTAAATATTTGGCCTCAGATTGAAGCAGATTTAAAATGGGGCTATGATAATCTTGATGAAGTTAGGCCACAATATGGAAGGGTCAACAAATGGGCTGCAGCAGCCCATCTTGCTAAAGCCTATATGTTTCAAAATAAATTTGCTGAAGCCAAGGCTCTTTTTGATTTGATCATTGCGAACGGAAAAACCAGCAATGGGACTAAATATGATCTTACGCCTACTTTTCAAACAAACTTTCGTGTGCTTACCGAAAAAAATTCGGAAACTGTTTTTTCAATTCAGTCATCGTATGGTGATGGAGCTAATACCAATGGCAATTATGACAATACATTGAATTACCCACATGGTGGTAGCGCTACAACAGAAAAGCCGGGAGCATGCTGCGGATTTTTTCAGCCCTCACAAAACCTGGTTAACTCATTCCAAACCAATGTTTTAGGATTGCCTATGCCTGATACTTATAATAATACGGATGTTACCAGTGATGAACCTTTTTCTTCAGCCGAGGCCTTTATTCCTTTTGCAGGAACACTTGACCCCAGATTAGACTGGACCGTTGGAAGAAGAGGTATTCCCTATTACGATTGGGGTGTACATCCGGGAAGAAACTGGATCCGTTTATATACTTATGGTGGGCCATACAGCCCTAAAAAAAATACCTATTATAAATCTGATATTGGCTCGTTAGCAGGCACCGTTGGTTGGGGTTTTGCAAACAATGCGCTCAATTATACCCCTATGCGTTATGCTGATGTTTTATTACTGGCTGCCGAAGCGGAAATTGAAGTAGGAAGCCTTGCAGTTGCCATGCAACTTATAAACAGGGTAAGGGCCAGGGCGGCAGCTTCTCCTGTTCTGAATGGTGCGGTTCCAGCAGCTAACTATTTGGTAAATCAATATATTGTCGCTTTTGCGGATAAGGCTGCTGCAAGAAAGGCGGTACGTTTTGAAAGAAAAATTGAACTTGGAATGGAAGGCCACAGATTCTTCGACCTTGTTCGCTGGGGAATTGCAGACGTTGTATTAAATACTGAATATTTTCCTAAAGAATCCGTGAGACGCACAAGTGCCCTGACAGGGTCGGTATTCACTAAAGGCAAGCATGAATACCTGCCTATTCCTGAATTTGCGATAATCACTAGTGTAAAGGATGGCAAGGCTACTTTAAAGCAAAATCCGGGATACTAAAGTTCTTAACTTTTTTGAATAAAAGTGATTTTTAAAAAGAAGGGTAAAGAATGGCTCCTGAAATGAAAACCTAGAAAATATTTAACAGATACAAAGGCTGTCTCAAATTAGGGACAGCTTTTTTTTGATTTTATGGGATAAAAAATCAATATCTAATTTGTAGTGACCGTGAACCGGTACAGGAAAGGTGCTTTATTGGCACTTCCTGTCCATTTCTTGGCTGTCTTTTCCAAAATACCTAAGTTCAACATTTTTCGGTGAAAACTTGTTCGTAACAGCTTTTCGCCTAAAACAGTTTCATAAAGGCTTTGCAGGTCGGCCATGGTAAAGGTTTCGGGCATAAGATTTAATCCTGTTAATTTATTGTCAAGATTTGCTTTAAGAGTCGCTAATGCTTTTTCCACAATAACCTTATGATCTAACATAAGCGGAGGTAGTTTGTTTAGATCGTACCATTCGCAACTATCCGAAAGTATATCAGCAATTGGGATTGCTTTGGTATAATCAATAAGAGCATAGTAACCTACTGTTATAAACCGCCCCAAAAGCCAGTGGTTTTCAATTGGTATCATACCTTTGGCTATCATGATTTGCTGAAGAGGCTTAGGGTCTTGGCGGGCAAGATCCCCAAAAACATAAAACTGATCAAGATAAATGTTCTGTAGTCCCGTTCGCTCTGATAACACCCGCTTCGCAGCATCATTCAGGCTTTCATCTTTCTGAATAAAACCACCCGGCAAAGCAAACAAATTTGTATGCTGGTATTCCAATAGCAGAATTTTCAGATTGTTCTCATTGAAGCCGAAAATAACAGTATCAATAGCAAGACCCGGTAAAAAGCGTTCATCAAAATCTATAATCTTTTGCTTTTTCTCTGGTGGTATTTGTGTGTCCTTCATTTCATTTAAATTTGAGGTGCAATTAACAAAAAAAATTTGTGGCTCAAATGAAAATAATTATTATTGTCTCTTAATTGAGACATTAATAAATTTTCCTTTAAACTTTTACCATGAAAAAACTTTTTCTTCTTCCGCTGCTGGCCCTTCAAATAGTGCAGGTGGCAAATGCTCAAAATAATATTTCCGGTGGCTCATCCAATCAAATAAAGACTGTAAATGGTATTGTGGAAGGAACTACTGAAAAGAGTGGGGTTCGGTCATTTAAAGGAATTCCTTTTGCTGCACCGCCTGTCGGAGATTTACGGTGGAAAGAGCCTCAGCCCGTGAAGAACTGGCAGGGTGTACGCAAGGCAGAACAGTTTGGACCTCATGGAATGCAGTTTGCTGTTTTTGGAGATATGGGTTTTCGATCCACTGGCATGAGCGAAGATTGCCTCTACTTAAATGTTTGGACTCTTTCTGCCAAAAGCAATAAACTTCTTCCGGTTTTAGTGTATTTTTATGGAGGTGGATTTGTGGCGGGTGATGGATCGGAAGCTCGCTATGACGGCGAAAGCATGGCTGCCAAAGGTATTGTTGCCCTTACGGTAAACTACCGGCTTGGGGTGTTTGGTTTCTTTGCCCACCCTGATCTAACCAAAGAATCTCCACATCACTCATCTGGTAACTACGGTGTTTTTGACCAAAATGCGGCATTGCGTTGGGTTCAGCAAAATATTAAAGCTTTTGGGGGCGACCCTAAAAGAGTAACAATTGCGGGAGAGTCTGCAGGATCAGTTTCAGTAAGTGCACAAATGGCTTCGCCCTTGTCAAAAGACCTTATTGCAGGCGCTATTGGAGAGAGCGGATCATTGCTGGGTGCCTTGCCTGCTGCTCCGCTTGCAAAAGCAGAACAGATAGGTGTTGAGTTTACAAAAAGTATAGGGGCTAATTCCCTTGCAGAACTGCGGGCAATTCCTGCTGCTAAAATGCTTGAGGCTGCTACTAAGTTTGGGCCCTTCCGCTTTGCAATGACCATTGAGGGTTATTTCTTCCCTAAAAACCCTTTAGCTATTTTTGAAGCCGGCGAGCAGGCTCATGTGCCCTTGCTGGTAGGATGGAACTCCGAGGAAATGGGCTACCGGGTGATAATGGGAAATGAGAAACTAACAAAAGAGAATTATTCAAAGGCTGTTCAAAAACTTTATGGTGATCGTTCAGCCGAAGTTTTAAAGCTTTACAATGCTTCTACTGATGATGAAGTGGAACAGGTTGCAACAGATTTGGCAGGTGACCGGTTCATTAGTTATAGTACATGGAAATGGGCTGACCTTCATGGAAAAACAGGTAAGCCTGTATACCGTTATTTATTTTCACGCCCACGCCCGGCAATGAATGCTTCCATGGGCAATGCTGCTCCGGGCCTGGCTGGTGGTATTGTAAAAGATTCATCAGCTAAAAAAATGCCTCTTTCAAAAGGAGCGGTACATTCCGCTGAGATTGAATATGCAATGGGAAATCTTGCGAGCAACAAAGTATATGCATGGACGCCGGATGACTATAAAGTTTCCAATATTATGCAGGAGTATTTTGCCAATTTTATAAAGACTGCTGATCCCAATGGTACTGGTTTACCGGCATGGCCTGCAGCAAATAAGGGTAATACCGTTTCTGTAATGCAAATAGATGTTAATACCAGGGTTGAACCAGAGAAGAATAAAGAACGGTACCAGTTTCTTGATCAATTTTTTAATAAATAAGCATGTTATATAAATAATAGGTATATGAAAAAATGACGTGAAGTGACATAACCAAAGATTCACAAAGAAATTCTGTTGACATAAAAATAAAAAAAATGAAAAAAATATCCATTTCTCTTTTTTGTTTTCTCTGCATAAGCTTTGCAGCGAAAACACAATTAGTAACAGGCGAAAGTATTGCCGTTACAAACACCAACGCAGGTAAAGTGCGGGGATATATTAACAACTCCATCTTCACTTACAAAGGCATCCCGTATGCCGAAGCAAAACGTTTTGAACCGCCTCAGAAAACAAAATCATGGGAAGGCATACGCAGTTCCCTTGCGTATGGCCCGGTAGCGCCTTTGATGGATGCAACAACATCCGTTCAGGATGAAGGTGAATTTGTATTTCATCATGATTGGGGATATACCAATGAAAACTGTTTGGTATTAAACGTTTGGACACCCGGCATCAGTGGAGCAAAGAAAAGACCTGTTATGTTCTGGATTCATGGCGGTGGCTTTACTGCCGGTTCTTCGCAGGAGCTTCCCTCCTATGATGGTGAAAGCTTAGCAAAGAAAGGCGATGTGGTAGTTGTTTCCATTAATCACCGTTTGAATATACTTGGCTTCCTGGATTTATCCGCTTATGGTGAAAAATATAAACATTCTGCCAATGCAAGTATGCGGGACATTAAAGCAGCACTGGAGTGGGTGAAAGATAATATTTCAAACTTTGGCGGCGACGCAAACAATGTTACCATATTTGGACAATCAGGCGGGGGAGCAAAGGTGAATACAATGATGGCGATGCCTTCTGCAAAAGGATTGTTTCATAAAGCAATCAACCAAAGCGGTTCTTTAAGAACGAATATGCTGGAAAAAAATACTACACAAGCCATAGCTGCTGAAGTATTAAAAGCATTGAACCTGCAGCCGGATCAGGCAGACAGCTTGCAGAAAATTTCTTTTGCCCAATTAAGCGAGGCAGGCAAAAAAGCGCTTAAAGTAATTGCTGATAAAATGAAAGCTGAAGGAAAACCGGTTATTGGTTTTAGACTAAGCTGGGGACCCAGCCAGGATGGTGAAGATTTACCCTACCAGCTTTTTTCAAAAGAAGCATTTGAATTGTCAAAAAATATTCCGCTTTTAATTGGTACTACAAAAAATGAATTTACTCCTTTTGCGAATGGAGCACTGAGCAAAGCCTCCCTTGATAAAATTAAAGAGACAATCAAAACTCAGAAAGCTGAAAAAGCTGATGTTTATATCGCAGCTGTAAAGAAAGCTTATCCCAACGATACCAAACCTTCCGACCTGCTCGATATTGATGTTACTTTTCGACCCGGTGCTGTAAATCAGGCCAATGAAAAATCTTCTTTGAAAGCAGCGCCTGTTTATATGTATCTGTTTACCTGGCAATCGCCGGTAATGGATGGAAAGTTTAAAGCAGTTCATTGCATGGAACTTCCATTTGTATTTAACAACATAGCCCGTTGCCAGGAAATGACCGGTGGCGGAAAAGAAGCGTACACACTGGCAGATAAAATGAGCAAAGTATGGATAGCTTTTGCAAAGACTGAAAATCCAAATCACAGCGGATTACCCGCCTGGCCAAAATATACAGCAGAAAATGGGGCGACTATGATGCTTGATAATGTGTGTGAAATAAAAAATCATCCTGATGCCGAACTGTTGAAGTTGGTTAATCCTGATCAGACAGCAAGAAATTAGATGGTGTTATTTATGGAATTTGAACAGTATTCATTTTAGAACATAATATATTATCTCAGTAGAGTATGAAAATTTTTATAAGATTGCTTGCCTTTGCTTTTCTGCTGTTTATTGGTTTTGCATCATTCAGATCAACAACATTGAACCTTGAACTGGTGAAAACTGATGCTGGTATTGTGTCAGGTACTACCAATAAAAATGGTGATATCCATATCTTCAAAGGCATTCCCTTTGCTGCGCCACCGGTTGGTGACTTACGTTGGAAAGCGCCGCAGCCAGTACAACCCTGGGCTGGTGTAAGGAAATGCGAAGTTTTTGGACCGAGTCCTATGCAAAATAAGCCTGCTCCCTTTAGTATGTGGACAGAAGAATTTCTCATTCCCAAAGAGCCTATCAGTGAAGACTGCCTCTATCTGAATGTATGGACGGGGGCAAAATCTTCCAAAAAAAGGCCGGTGCTGGTTTGGATCTACGGCGGTGGTTTTGGTAGCGGCGGAACTGCTGTGCCAATCTATGATGGTGAAGCGATGACAAAGAAAGGGATTGTATTAGTCAGCATTAATTACCGTGTTGGGGTATTTGGTTTTTTTGCGCACCCGGAATTAACCAAAGAATCAGGTAAGCATGCATCGGGTAATTATGGACTGATGGACCAGGTGGCCGCTCTTCAATGGGTGCATAAAAATATTGCAGCCTTTGGCGGTGATCCAAAAAATGTAACGATAGCCGGACAATCAGCCGGTTCCATGAGCGTAAACTGTTTGGTGGCTTCACCACTTGCAAAAAATTTATTTCAAAAAGCCATCGCTCAAAGCGGGGCCAGCTTTGTCAGTAGCCCTTTACGGGGTAGTACCAGTCTGCAACAGGCCGAGCAAGACGGTGTAAAAGTTATGAAGTCTTTCAATGTCTCTTCCATTGCTGAATTAAGAAATAAGCCGGCAGAAGAATTATTGCAAAAAGCACAAGGTAGGAGAGGGCCAATTGTTGATGGTTATGTTTTACCCGGCATCATCGCCGGCATTTTTGCCGCTGGTAAGCAAAACAATATAACCCTGCTGACCGGTTGGAATGAGGATGAAGGCTTATTATTTGGCCCCATAAAAAACGCAGCAGATTTCCGTAAACAGGAAGCGCAGCAATATGGTGCGGATGCTGCAACCTTTTTGAAATTTTATCCTGCTGGTACTGATGAAGAAGCTGCTGTTTCGCAATTGAAACTTTCACGAGACATGATCTTTGGTGTACAGAATTATACCTGGGCCAATGTGCAAAGCAGCCAGGGTAAAAAAGTATATGTATATCGATTTACCAGGAAAGTGCCTGCAACAGGCGAATATATAAAGTATGGCGCTTTTCATACCGGTGAAGTATCTTACGCTTTTGATAATTTAAAATTTGTAAATCGCCCCTGGGAACAGGTTGATCACCAGTTGGCGGCAGTCATGTCGTCCTATTGGATAAATTTTATAACTACGGGTAGCCCTAATGGTAAGGGTCTTCCGCAATGGCCTGCTTATTCTAAGGAGAAACAGGTTATGATATTAAGTGAGGAACCCAAGGCAGGGCCTTTACCCGATAAAGCAGCACTTGATTTTATATATTCCAAAATGAGCCAATAATTTTAAGACAACAAAAGGGATTCATTTTAAAAATAATTAGTTATCATGAAGTTTATTACAAAAAATCAATACGCTCTTTTCCTAAGAAGCTGTCTAAAAATGATTTATTTGTTAACCAGCTGCGGTATTTCATAGCAGCGACATTGGCGACGCTCCGTTCAACATTTGTAAAAATGGCATCTTTGGCATTATAACAAAATCTTTAAAACTAAATTTAGACAGCTTCTAAGTATATCCTTATCCTTATTGTACATAAAATCCACTTAATTTTATTTACTGAAAGCTATTCGCATTAATGGCAGTACACTACAAAGAATGAATTACCTAACGCCCGTAAAATTGATATTATGAAGTCATTTATACAATTTTTCCTTGCAGGCTTTTGTAGCCTGTCTTTTTCTTTTGCTTCCTTTGCTGCTCACGTAGATACCCTCGAAGTTACCAGTACGTTAATGCAGAAAAAATTGAAAACAGCAGTAGTACTGCTGGATAGCTACAAAAAGTCAAAAAAGCCATTCCCGGTTTTATACCTGCTGCATGGTGGCCAGGGCGGTTTTCGTGATTGGCTCTCCTCCCCGCCGGATAAGCTTTTGCTGCACAAACTTGCCGACCAATACAATATAATCATCGTAACTCCGGAAGGCAGCCTTTTTAGTTATTACTTCGACAGCCCGTTAGGTAAAGGCAGCCAGTACGAGACCTTTATTTCTAAAGAGGTTGTTGAAACAATTGATAATACATACCGTACTATACAAGATAAAAAAGGTCGTGTTATAGCAGGCTTATCGATGGGTGGACATGGGGCCATGTATATTGCTACCCGTCACCCTGATCTTTTTTGTGCCGCCGGTAGTATGAGTGGTGTAATGAACATCAACACAGCTACATGGAAAGTGCCGCCGGCTTTTGCCAAGACAAGGGCGGAAAATTTTGCACGGCTTCTGGGTCCTCCAAAAGATACGTTGGATCCTTATCCTTCTTATACCGTTGTAAATATGGCCGGCCAAATGAAGGCTAATAATCTACAACTCATTTTTGATGTTGGAGTAGATGATTTTTTGATCGAACCAAATCGTGACATGCATCGCCGGTTAGTAGCAAATGGAACGCCGCATGATTATATTGAGCGGCCCGGCAAACATGATTGGCCTTACTGGGAGAATGCTTTACCTTATCAAATGTTGTTTTTTGTAAAAGTTTTGCAGGCAAACGGTTCTTTATAAAACAACCATCATATGTTGTCGCTGTATGGCTTTTTAACGATAGGTGTTTTTTTATCGCTGATCATCACGAAAAGATTATCAGTGATAACAGCGTTGGTGATAGTTCCGCTTGCCTTCGGGCTTATAGCCGGGTTTAATTTAAATGAATTGGCCGGTATGATGCTCGCCGGGGTGGTGCAGGTAGCACCAACCGGCATAATGCTGATTTTTGCCGTACTCTACTTTGGCATCATGCTCGATGTTGGTTTGTTTGACCCGGTTGTGGCGGCAATCATTCGTTATGTAAAAGGCGACCCGCTTAAAGTGGTGATGGGTACAGCTATCCTCACCATGATCGTTCATTTGGACGGTGATGGCACCGCAACGTTTATGATTGTAATTTCTGCATTTTTACCCATCTACAGGGAACTTAATATTAATCGCCTTGTATTACCGGGGATAGTAGCATTAAGTGTAGGGCCCATGCACCTGGTTCCCTGGTCGGGCACATCTGCAAGAGCTATTTCCAGTTTAAACTCGGATGCCACCCATCTTTTCAATCCCAATATTCCTGCTATCGTTGGAGGCATAATGTGGGTACTGCTTGTTGCTTACTGGCTCGGCAGGAAAGAACGCAAACGGCTTGGCATTATTGATTTTAAGTACGATCATAAAGCAGCATTGAGTGAGGTACAAAGATCATTTAGCAGACCAAAATTGATCTGGTTCAATGCCCTCATTACAATTTTGCTCATTTTTGTCTTAATGAATGGCTGGGTTCCTGCTCCTGTTTTATTTATTATCGCAAGCAGTGTAGCGTTGCTTATCAATTATCCGCATCTTAACCACCAACAATTAATTTTGAAATCGCATGGTGCGAATATCTTTTTAGTATCAAGTATGATTTTCGCTGCCGGAATTTTCTCCGGGATTTTAACAGAGTCAAAAATGATTGACTCGATGGCAGGTTCCTTAGTGTCGCTTATTCCCGAACATCATGCCAATCTATTACCAGCACTCACGGCAATAACCAGCATGCCTTCGAGTATCCTGTTTACCCCTGATGCTTATTATTTCGGAGTGGTTCCGATACTGGGCCAGGCTGCGCAGCATTATGGCATTGATCAGCTTGAAATAGGCCGGGCGGCTTTATTAGGCCAAATGACGGTAGGTTTTCCGCTTAGCCCATTGACAGCTTCTACCTTTTTATTGGTTGGGCTTTCAGAAGTAGAATTAAGCGATCATCAAAAATTTATTTTTATATGGGCCTTTGGTACAACAATCGTGATGACCATCGTTGCGCTTTTAACGGGATCAATACACATATAAGATTCAGTATAAAGTTTACACCTTTTTAAAAAGGTGTAAACTTTATACTGAATAAAATCAACTTTTTTTATGCAAATAAAAAATAAAATCAGGATTGGCTGCGGTGCAGGATTTTCAGGCGACAGGTTAGAAACCTTCCCTTATTCTTGCCCAAAAAGGAGAATTGGATTATTTAGTGCTGGAATGTCTTGCTGAACGTACTATTGCTTTAGCACAAAAACGGAGACTACAGGATGCTGCTAAAGGCTATGATCCGCTTTTAGAACGAAGGATTGAGATGCTTTTGCCGGTTTTAAAAAAGAATAAAATCCGGTTTATCACCAATATGGGAGCTGCAAATCCAACTGCCGACGCAGATAAAATTATTGAGATTGCACACAAACAAAAACTCAACGTAAAGGTAGCTGCGATTACAGGTGATGATGTTTTTAATACTATTGATCCGGAACAAAAAGCAATTGAAACCAATAAGCCTTTGTCAAAATCAGGAAAGTTAATTTCTGCAAACGCTTACCTCGGTGTTGAAGCTATCATTTCAGCGTTGCAAACTGATGCAGATATTATTATTACAGGAAGGGTTGCCGATCCATCCTTATTTCTTGCTCCTATGATATATGAATTCAGATGGGCTCGGGATGATTTTAATTTATTGGGCAAAGGAACAGTCATAGGTCATTTAATGGAATGCGCCGGGCAAATCACCGGTGGATATTTTGCTGACCCTTTGAAAAAAATTGTACCTGGTATGGCTAACCTGGGGCATCCGTTTGCAGATGTTTTTTCGGATGGCACTGCCACCATTGGCAAAGTGGGGGGCACGGGTGGCATTATTAATTTGCAAACCGCAAAAGAGCAATTGCTATATGAAGTAATTAATCCTCACGAATATTATACTCCGGATGTTATAGCCGATTTCACCAGTGTAAAGTTGAAACAGGCAGGCAATAACCAGGTTTATGTATCCGGAGGCTCCGGTAAAACTAAACCTTCCACATACAAAGTGAGTGTGGGGTATCAGGCTTTTTACCTGGGCGAAGGAGAGATTTCTTATGGAGGAAGCAATGCGTTGGGCAGAGCAAAATTAGCAGGTGAAATAATTGAAGAGCGATTGAAAAATGAATTTGCTGAAATCAGGATAGACTATATTGGCAGCAATTCCCTTCACCGTACTTTCGTTGAAGCAGATCATGAGCCCTATGAAATCCGGTTAAGAGTTGCAGTAAAAGCAGCTACTGCAGAAAAAGCTGCTCTGATAGGCGAAGAAGTGGAAGCGCTTTATACCAACGGGCCTGCTGCAGGCGGTGGGGTACGAAAATATGTAAACGAGGTTATTGGCATTGTTTCCGTTCTTGTTTCACGAAAGGGTATTATTCCTCAAATCACAATCAGATCAGTATGAAACTTTATGAACTTGCCCATAGCAGAACAGGCGATAAAGGCAATACGCTTACTATTTCGCTTATACCCTACAAAGAGGAAGATTATGAAAAACTGTGTGAAGCCGTAACTGTAGAAAAAGTAAAAAATCATCTGAAAGATATTGTTGCAGGTAAAATTGTACGCTATGAGCTGCCCAACATTTCTTCATTGCTTTTTGTATGCAATGATGCACTGATGGGTGGAGTAACAACTTCATTATGTATAGATGCCCATGGAAAAACATTAAGTTATGCTTTATTAGAAATGGGAATATAGTAGTGAATGTGAGTTTGGGGTTAGGAGTTATGAGTTTCAGGGCTGGATAAACTGTGCAGGCAATTATACATTTTAAACGATTTTTTGGTAACCTGGTAATTATAAATTTTTTTAAATGAAACTATTTTTTTGGCTTGGCGCTTTTGTGTTATCGGCATGCTCTTCACTTTTTGCTCAAAAAAATGAGGTACTGCAACTGCACCCGCAAAACCCGCATTATTTTCTCTATCAAAATAAACCAATAGTAATAATAGGTTCAGGCGAACATTACGGAGCTGTATTAAACCTCGGTTTCAATTATGAAACCTACCTTAAAACTTTGCAAAGCGATGGGCTAAACACTACCAGTTTGTTTATGGGGGCGTATTACGAAAAACCCGGGGCATTTGGCATTGAAAAAAATACACTGGCGCCAAACGAAGACCGGCTGTTATTGCCCTGGAAAAAGGTGAATGACAAATACGATCTCAATTCATGGAATGAAGCATATTTCATCCGCCTTCATGATTTTATGAAAAAAGCATACCAGGCAGGTGTCATCGTTGAAATCAATTTGTTCTCGGCCTATTATGGCGCAGGTTGGCCGTATCATCCTTTTAATGGCAATAACAATATAAACCAAACGCCAACGGACTTATCTGCCAATAAAGTGAATACACTACAAAACGGTTCTATTCAAAAATTTCAGGAAGCTTATACGCGTAAACTGGTTCGTGAATTAAATCAATACGACAATTCATATTTTGAAATTCAAAACGAGCCCTGGGCCGAAGAAAAAGATACCATTCTTGTTTGGAACGATTACATAAGCAAAGATGAATTGAAAGAGCCGGGCAATAATTGGAAAAATACATTGGAGATAGCTTCTCAACATTCAAGGGACTGGCATAAAGCCGTGTCGGGCTGGATAGTGGCAGAAGAAAAACCGTTGCAAAAAAAACATTTGATCTCGCATAATATAGCCAACTTCAAACTTCCCATATTTGTAACTGACCCCAATATTTCCATTTATAATTTTCATTATGCGCATCCGGAGGCTGTGAGCATGAACTATCACGTGAACAAAGTAATTGGTTTCAACGAAACAGGTTTTGCGGGCAATAATGATAATACCTACCGCAGGCAGGCCTGGAGGTTTATGATGAGCGGGGGCGGCTTGTTCGGGCATTTGGATTATTCATTTACAGTAGGCCACGAAGACGGTACGGACATACAAAACAATGCCCCTGGTGGAGGCAGCCCCTCACTTAGAAAATATTTCAGCATACTTAAAGATTATCTGCAGGGCATGCAATTAGCCACACTGCAACCTGACAAATCTTTTCTGCGGCATGTGGAAGGCGCTTTTGTTTTTTCAATGAAGGATGCGCTAAACCGGATAATTTATATGGAGCCGTTATTAGCTAATCCTGCCAAAATAAATTTACTTATTCCGGCAGGGAATTACCTGGTAGAATGGACGGATGTATTAAGCGGGAAAAAAATCAAAACTGAAAAAGTTCAGTTTACCAAAACGAATGGTTTCTTAATCAGCCCGGCAGGTATAAATGATAAGGTGGTAAAATTGAGAAAAATATGAGCGGAATGGATGCATCTGCAACCTAAGTAAGGCCTGCTCTTATACTGCACAACAGATAAACCAGTGATTTTTTGTTTTGTTCGACAATCAAATAAAATAGGTTACCCCCATCCCCTAAAGGGGTAAAAATTGTTAATTTAAAACGCAATTAAAGTTGCCCATAGCTTTAAAAGTACAACACTA
>JANOTW010000068.1:0-9561 GCA_031416575.1 Ferruginibacter sp. | reverse complement strand
GTAAGCAATGATGCGAATCATATTTCAGGCCCGTCCCGTACCGGCGAAGAACTTTGCCAGGCGATTATGAAAGCCATGCAGGATGCAAAGGTTACTGAGAATGATATTGATCTTATTTCAGCGCATGGTACCGCTACTGTTTATAACGATGAGATGGAAGCGCTGGCTATTTCATTGGCAAATTTGCTGCCGGTGCCGGTCAATAGTTTGAAAGGATATTATGGCCATACACTGGGCGCCGCCAGCATTATTGAATCCGTTGTTTCAATACATTCAATGAAGCAGGATATTATTTTACCCAGTTTAGGTTTTAGTCAATTGGGCGTTTCAAAACACTTGAATGTTTCCGGTTCTTTACAAACCGCTTCATTAAAAAACTGCCTGAAAACCGCTTCCGGTTTTGGCGGTTGTAATGCCGCCCTCATTTTTAATAAAGAATAATTTTTTTAAATAATAAACCATTCCATTTTCATGAAGTTTTTTACAAAGGATACAAAGACCGCCTTCGAAGCCAAAGAGGCAGCACAATGGATAGCTTTCGGACCGGTAATTTTTCAGGCGGCAAGGGTACTCAGAAACTCTGGTATTTTGACGGTAATTGAAGTGAGCGGACACACCGGTTTGTTGCTGGCGGAAATAACGGAGAAGGTAAAGCTGCCGCTATATGGGGTAAGGGTTTTATTGGAATCAGGTTTAAGCATGGGCCTTGTACTGGTAAACGAACATAAATACACTTTATCCAAAACGGGTTATTTTATTTTATACGACCTGCTCACCAAAACGAATATGGATTTTGTGCATGATGTATGTTACAAGGGGCTTTTTGCATTGGATAAAAGCATTGAAAATGGCAAGCCCGAAGGCCTGAAAGAATTTGGCGAATGGCAAACCATTTATGAAGGGTTGAGCCAGTTGCCTGAACATGTACAAAAAAGCTGGTTTGCCTTTGACCATTTTTTTTCGGATGATGCGTTTCCACTGGTATTGCCGAAAGTATATAATAATGGAATAAAAAAATTGCTGGATATTGGTGGTAATACCGGTAAATGGGCCATTGCATCCACAAAGTATTCAGATGATATAACCATCACGATCATGGACCTGCCGGGGCAGTTAAATGTAGCCAAATCAAAAATTGAGCAATTGGGCTTAAGCGAAAGGGTTTCCTTTTTACCGGTTAATATTTTAGATGAGACGGTAAAATTTCCAAAAGGGTTTGATGCGATCTGGATGAGCCAGTTTTTAGATTGCTTCTCGGAGGATGAAATTGTTTCTATTTTAAAAAGATGTTATGAAGCATTGGATGAGGATGGGGTGGTAATTATTTTAGAACCTTTCTGGGATAAGCAACGGTTTGAAATAGCGGCTTTTTGTTTGCAACAGACTTCGCTGTATTTTACAGCATTAGCAAATGGCACCAGCCAGATGTATAGCGCCGAAACTTTTTTAGCTTGCATTGAAAGAGCGGGTTTTGATATTACGGAACAGGTGGATAATATTGGATTGAGCCAGAGTTTGCTGATGTGTAAAAAAAGGAAATAAATTGAACGAAGGTATCAAGTCTAAAAACACATAATGAGTTTAACATCGTATTTATCAGATAAAAATCACCCAGAGCTAAAAACTAAATTTAAAACAGAATTCCCTTTTCCTGGCTTTAACTTTAAAGACACTATAATAGCTGCTCCTATGACAAGCAACTATGGAATAATTGGAACCGCATTTGATTATTTACTTAGATTTTATCTACAGTTTCATAATAAAAATAAGTGTATTGTAAACGATGTGTGGGTCGCAGAGTATGGGTATGAAGGCATAAAGCATGCTTGGAAAGGCGACAAAACAAATTTAGCGAAATTATCCAAAAGATTTTCAGATGCTCAATTGAGGCATAAATTATTTATAGAAAATGGGAATCTTACAAGCGTATTAATTTCGGATACTTTGTTTTTGGCAAAACTTGATCTATATGTAAGATGCAGGCTCATTGCTCCTGATATGTTTATCGAAAACTTATTGGATATAGAAGATCTAAATAACTTATTCAATGCAATAAATTCAAATAATTTTATTGTAGAAGAAATATGTTTTTTAAATCCTCATTTTGGAGAAGGCTCAGCATTAGTTTACGGGGCGGATGCAGATATCATTTTAGATGATACATTAATTGATGTAAAAGTTTCTAAAAACTTGAAAATTGAAAGAGGATATTTAAACCAAATTATTGGCTATTACATTCTTTCCTTGATTGGAAAAATTAATTTTGAATACTCAGGGAAAATTATAAAAAATGTAGGTATTTACTTTGCACGACACGGATTATTATGGAAAATACCTATTACCAGCTTAGGTAGCGATAAGAAAATTGAGGATTTTAAAAATTGGTTTATTTCTTATTTTAAGTCTTTGTGATTTAGAAGAAAACCAAAAATGCGCCGTTTTGGGTAAAGCAAGTTTTTAACCAAATTCTGTTGCCTTAGACAAGAATATAAAATTAAATGGGATAATCAAACCATCATGTCTTTAATTTATAACGTAATAAAAGTTCCCCAATGGTATGCGGTACAAGGGAGTGACACAACGATGATGCCATGAAAAACAAATGCTTGTAAAAAAATAATTCAAATCAAAATGAAGGGTACTACATTTTGTAAGATTATCATTATCTGAATTTAATCAAACGCCCATAGTTTAAAAATTGCAATCTCATCAACAAGAAAATACTTTTGCATTCGCAGGGCCAGGCCCCCTCTCCTTTGGAGAGGGCGGGGGGTGAGGTAGCGCATGGTGACACAACCAATACAAAATTTAACAACCAAACAATACCCCACAAAACAACCCTAACCTAAATATCATGAGCACAGAAAAAATAGACGTATTGGTAATTGGCGCCGGCCCCGCCGGAACCGTTGCAGCTTCTATTATCAACAAAGCGGGCTTTAAAGTTAAAATAGTGGAGAAACAAAAGTTTCCCCGCTTTGTAATTGGCGAAAGTTTATTGCCCCGCTGTATGGAGGCTTTGGAAGAAGCAGGTTTTTTGGATGCGGTAAAAGCAAAAGGTTTCCAGGAAAAATTTGGGGCCAAGTTTGTAAAAAACGGCAAAATTTGCGACTATGTTTTTGCCGACCAGTTTACGCCCGGCTGGAACTGGACATGGCAGGTACCGAGGGCTGAATTTGATAAAACATTGGCGGATACTGTTGAAAAAATGGGCGTGCCTGTTTGCTACGAAACTACGGTAACCGGCATTGAATTTAATGGTACTGAATCGGTGACAACTGTAGAAGATATTGACGGCAACAAAAGTTTTATTGAAGCCCGGTTTATTGTAGATGGCAGCGGTTACGGAAGGGTTATTCCTAAACTGTTTAATCTCGACAGGCCTTCGGATCTTGTTCCGCGTAAAGCGTTATTCGCCCATACTGTTGATAAAAAACGTTCATTGGATGATGAGCCAAACCGCATTACTATTATCGTACACGCTTATGGCATTTGGGTGTGGGTGATCCCTTTTTCAAATGGCGTTACTTCATTGGGTTTTGTGGGTGAACCAACATTTTTTAAACGCAACAAAGGCACGGATGAAGAACAATTGCGGGCGCTCATAGCATCTGAACCATATTTAAGCGAACGCTTTAAAGAGGTGGAATTTGTATTTGAACCAAAAGTGCTGGAAGCCTGGTCAAGCACTACGGAAAAATTTTATGGCGAAGGTTTTGTGTTGACGGGGAATGTTACGGAATTCCTCGACCCGGTTTTTTCTTCCGGCGTAACATTAGCCACCGTTTCAAGCCAGTTGGCAGCCAACCTGGTGATAAGAAAACTGAATGGGGAAACCATTGACTGGCAGAAGGAATACACGGAACCGATGATGCAGGGGGTAGATACTTTCCGCTCTTATGTGATGGCCTGGTATGAGGGTACACTGGATACTATTTTCTTTGCTGATAACCAGGTGCCGGCAATAAAAAGCATGATATGTTCCGTATTGGCAGGTTATGTTTGGGATACTACCAATCCTTATGTAAAAGACCATGCAACGGCATTGCACAAATTAGCCCACATCATTGGATTGAGGGATTCATTAGCCGAAAAAACAAATAGTTAAGCTTTGCCAGGAGATATTTATATAACCGCCAGTGCTGTTATCAGCCAGCACCAGGTTTTTAAAAACGGGGTATCCGAATTTGAAAATAAGGATGCTGTTACCGCTGGATTTTTATTAGCCGCATATCATCATTTCAGGATAAAGTATCCAAAGTTTTACAAAATGGATAACCTCAGCAAATTGGGATGGCTTGCTTCGGAAGTATTGTTGAAAGATAGTTTTGAAGAAGGAAAATACAAGCCGGAAGATGTAGGTATTCTCTTTATGAATGCAAGTTCAAGCCTGGATGCCGACCTGAAATATTTTGAATCAACCAAAGGGTTTGCAAGCCCGGCTTTGTTTGTTTACACGCTTCCCAATATAGTGATTGGCGAAATTTGCATTAAACATGGCTTCAAAGGAGAGAATGCTTTTTTTATTTTTGAATCATTCGATGCTGATTTTATGGAGAAATATGTGAGCAACGGGATCAATAATAATATCTTGCAGGCTTGTATTTGCGGATGGGTTGAATTGATAGGGGAAGAATGCCTGGCTGTTTTGTTTTTGGTAGAGAAAGGTATCAGCGGGGATGTTCATTCCTTGCAACTCACCCATCCTGGTGCAGTGGCCTTTACAAAGGAAAATTTAAATAAAACATATCATTTAGAAAATGGATAAATTAATACAGGATCTGAAAGCTCAGATCATCGCCCAGTTGAATTTGCAGGATCTAAAGCCGGAAGATATCGGTGACGACCAGCCGCTGTTTGTGGAAGGGTTGGGATTGGATTCCATTGACGCATTGGAACTGATCGTGTTGCTGCAACAGCAATACAAGATCAAACTGTCCAATGCGGAAGATGGCCCTAAGGTATTTCGCTCGGTAAGAACAATGGCCGAATACATTACTGAACACCAGGCACAAAATACTTAACCATGGATGCCCCTGTTTTTATTGCGGGTGTAGGCGCTATTGCGGCCATTGGAAACAATGTGCCTGAATGCCTTGCTGCGCTTGAGCATGAGCAGGCGGGAATGGGGGAAATGGTTTATCTTAATTCTATTCATGGTAAAATTTTGCCGGTAGCGGAAGTTAAGCTGAGCAATGAAATGCTTGCACAACGATTAGGGTTAGCCGCAGTTGTAAGCCGTACCGCGATGCTTGGCATGATGGCTGGTAAAGAGGCGCTTGATAATGCGGGTATAGCTGATCTTGCAACACTTCGTACCGGTTTTATTTCGGCCAATACAGTTGGGGGAATGGACAGAAGTGAAAAATTTTTCGTAGATTTTTTGACTGATAACAGCAAAGGAAAATTAAGGGATGTTGTGCATCATGAATGTGGTTACATAACAGAACTGGTGGCTGATTACCTGGGCGTTCGAAATTATGTTACCACTATCAGTACAGCCTGTTCTTCTTCGGCCAATTCAATTTTTTATGGCGCAAGGCTGATAAGGAATAATATCCTGGATGTGGTGGTTGCCGGAGGCACGGATGCACTGACAAAATTTACGCTCAATGGTTTTAATACACTCATGATCCTGGATCAGGAATTCTGCAAACCCTTTGATGAAAACAGGAAGGGATTGAACCTGGGCGAAGGCGCTGGTTATGTAGTATTGGTATCTGAAAGAGTGGCTGCTACTTTAATGGAAGCGCCAACTTGTAAACTAAGTGGCTACTGCAATGCGAACGATGCTTATCATCAAACCGCTTCTTCTCCGGATGGAACAGGTTCATACCTTGCAATGAAGGGCGCAATAGACCGCAGTGGTTTGGAGCTTACTGATATTGATTACATTAATTTACATGGCACAGGTACTCAAAATAATGATATCGCCGAAGGCACCGCTATCAGGCGTTTATTCGGCCCGCTGTACCCAAAAATGAGTTCTACCAAATCATTCACCGGGCATACATTGGGAGCAAGTGGAGGATTGGAAGCCGTGTTTTCAGTACTGGCTATCCGGGAGCGAATGATCTTTCCGAACCTGCGTTTGCAAACGCCCATGAAAGACTTGCCTTTTGTTCCCGAAACCTGTTTGATAAAAAACACCCACGTCAGAAATGTACTTTCCAATTCATTTGGCTTTGGGGGAAATTGTTCATCATTGATCTTTTCAAAAATATAGGATGAAGATTTATATACGGGCAACAGGAAATATTTCACCACAAAAAACTTATGGCCATCCCGCTTTTCTTACTGAACCGGTGGAGCATTTGGGTAACCGGTTGAGTTGTGTGGAGCCTGACTATAAAGCAATCATTGATGTAAAGCTGATAAGAAGAATGAGCCGCATTATTAAAATGGGGGTAGCAGCGGCAATGGAATGCTTACAGGAAGCAGGCGTGGAAGTACCGGATGCCATTGTTACCGGTACGGCTTATGGCTGCCTGGAAGATACGGGTGTTTTCTTATCAAAGATGGTAACGCAGCAGGAGGAATTGCTGGCGCCTACGGCTTTCATACAATCCACTCACAATACCGTGGGCGCACAAATAGCGCTGATGCTGCATTGCAACGGTTACAACAATGTATTTGTACACCGGGGGATATCCTTTGAAAGCGCCTTGCTGGATGCAATGATGTTATTGAAAGAAGGTGAAGCTGATAATGTTCTGGTTGGTGGGGTGGATGAAACTACAAATATCAGTCATACTATTTTAAGCCGCTTTGGTTTATACAAAAGAGAACCAATCTCTAATTTCAAACTGTTTGCAGGATCAACAAAAGGAACCATTGCAGGTGAAGGGGCAGCGTTTTTTTTATTGGCAAATCAATCATCGGGAAATGATTACGCACAATTAGATGCATTGACTACTTTTTATAAACCCCGTGATATAAAAGATACAGAACAGCATATCCTATTTTTTCTAAATGCCCAATCAATTTTACCTGCTGATATTGATCTGGTCATTTCCGGCAGAAACGGAGATGCAAATGGCGATGAAGTTTACAATCATTTGCAGCAATCCATTTTTAGCAATATTGCTTCGGTGAATTACAAACACTTGTGCGGCGAATATCCAACATCCGTTTCTTTTGCTTTGTGGCTGGCCGCAAATATTATTAAATCAGGTACTGTGCCCGAAGTATTGGGGCCCGGCAGTGGTAAAGCAAAAGAAATAAAAAAAATATTGATCTATAATCACTCTCAAAATATTCATCATTCCTTACTATTGATCTCGGCATGTTAAATTTCAGGAATACCAATCTTTTCTTCATTATACTGCTGGTTATTTTTATCGGTTTGGATATCTATGCAGGAATTCCTTTTGTGGTTTATCTTGTGTTGTTATTGTTATATTCAGGCATTGTTTTTTATGGTTGTTATTTTGTTCATTCCAATTTTTTCCTCCCGGTTATTTGTTCGGCTAAAACAGATAATAAAGAAATCGCCATCAGTTTTGATGATGGCCCTGCGAATCAATATACACCGGAAATTTTGCAGGTGTTGAATGAACACGGTGTTAAAGCTGCTTTCTTTTGCATCGGCAAGCGCATCGGGGAAAATGAAAAATTATTTCAGCGGCTTCATAAAGAAGGCCATCTGATTGGTAACCATAGTTATTCGCATCATGTTTGGTTCGATCTTTTCTCTTCTAAAAAAATGCTTGAAGACCTGAAAATGATGGATGTGGAGATGGAAAGGGTAACCGGATTACAACCCAAATTGTTCCGGCCTCCTTATGGTGTTACCAATCCAAATTTAAAAAAGACGATTATTAACGGGGGATACATTCCGGTAGGCTGGAGTGTAAGATCAATGGACACCGTAATCAGGGATGAGCGGAAATTATTTAATAAAATCAGCAAGTCCTTAAAACCGGGAGCTATCTTTCTGTTTCACGATACCAGTAAAATAACAATTGCAGTATTGCCTGCATTTATAAATTGGGTAAAGGAAAGCGGCTATGAAATAGTTCGATTGGATAAAATGCTACATTTGAAACCTTATGCGTAAAATATTATTTATATTGTTCACGCTTTTTTCAGGCAATGCTTTACAAGCGCAATATGCAGGGTATAGCCCGTTAACGGATCTTGCAAAATTCAAAGCAGAATTTTCAACCGCCACTCAAAAAACATTGACTATCAAAAGCAATTTTGTGCAGGAGAAAAATCTCAGTATGCTGGCGGAAAAAATTGTTTCGAAAGGAAAATTCTGGTTCAAAAAAGATAACCTGGTACGCATGGAATATAACCAGCCTTTTCAATACCTGATGATCATTAATAAGGATAAGGTATTTGTAAAGGATGGGCAGAAAGAAAACAAAGTATCCGCCAGGTCGAATAAATTATTTCAACAGGTGAATAAAATAATGATTGATTGTATGCAGGGCACAACGCTCAGCAATCCCGATTTTAAAACAAGGGTGTTTGAAAACAAAGCCGCTTACTTAGTTGAGTTGATACCCATCGTAAAAGGTTTAAAAGAGCTTTTTAAAAATATTAATGTGGTGGTTGACAAAAAGGACTATTCCGTAAACAGTATTGAGATGCAGGAAGTTTCAGGCGATAATACCATCATTCGTTTTGTAAACAAGGAACTGAACACAAACCTACAAGATGCGTTGTTTAATATTAAGTAGCTGCGTAGTTATATTGATGAGCTGTTCATCAGCATACAAACACCTGCAGGCTACAGCAGGTGATGCCGGTACATTGCAAAAATTTAAACCTGCCTTTTCCGTGGCATTGTATAAGGCGGGTGTTGACGTGGCGGGTAATCATTTAAGCGGGCTGCTGATGATAAAAAGAATGCCGGACAGCAGTATGCGCCTGGTGTTTTCAAACGAAATAGGTTTTAAGTTTTTTGATTTTGAATTTTCAAATGGTGGAGGATTTAAAGTGTTTTCCATCATTAAGCAAATGAATAAAAAGGCGGTGATAAAAACATTGCGCAAAGATTTTGAATTGATAATGATGGAGCTTACCGATCAGGCGAATGTTGTGATTCGAAAAGATGAAGGCCTGGTTTATTATACCTACCCGCAGGCAAAGGGTTACAATCATTACATCACCAATTCATCGGGCGATGAACTGGTACGAATGGAAAGGTCTTCCAAAAGAAAACCTGTGATGGAAGCGATCATGAAAAATCATATCAATGGCATACCCGATACCATTGGCATTACGCATAAAAATTTCAATTTCACCATCGGTTTAAAACGCTTAAAAAGATAATGTTATCAGGGGATTTTTTTTATATCAAAACTTTAGAACAGGATAACGGAAAGATAAATGCCGTGCTGGAAATCAATGCCGGCCATAAAATATTTGAAGGCCATTTTCCGGGGCGGCCGGTTGTGCCCGGTGTATGTATGATGCAGATGGTGAAGGAAATACTGGAGTTAGCGCTTGCGAAACCAACATGGCTTGTAAGCGGCGATAATTTAAAATTTTTAACGGTGATTGATCCCACGGAAAATAATATTATTTATGCGGAAATAAAATACTCCATTG